>CAJXSA010000238.1 GCA_913060595.1 uncultured Ignavibacteria bacterium | reverse complement strand
CCCCCTCCCCCTATGGAGCGGCGGGCCAGGGCCCGGCCCGATCCGATCAATGCGTGGACCGTGTCAAATAAGGCCTTGACGGCCTCGATATCGGGGAGCATCCGCCCGTCCGTAGATGTGAAAAGGCATATTATTCTGTGCCCGGCCCCCTTCAGTGCCGAGGAGCACACCCGCCTCCCGCGCCGCCGTGAAATGCGCCGGCCGCAGTTCGGTGGTCTCATGGAAACACCCGGTGAGCAGCAACGGAAGCAGAAAGAAGAGAATGCACGCACCCGCCTTCGCCCGCAGCTCGAAACTCGTATCAAAGAACTGACGACGGCTGCGGCGTGGCATGGAGCGTGCAGGAGAAGCGTCCCCACGCAGAGCGTGAGGACGATGGAGGATGACGCGGCAATATTTCCATCTTTCCTTCATTCCATCTTTCCATCTGCCATATGAAATCTGAAATATTCAGAGTCGCATACCGATGCCCCCCGTGAAAAACAGGCCGTCGATCTGGTGGTCGTCCCAGCTCCAGAGCGGGTAGCGGGGAGTGATTACGAGGAAGAAGCGTGACTGAAGATACCCACGCACGGCGAGGCCGACCTCGGCGCGCAGGGCGGCGCCGTCGCCGGCCAGGAAGCTGCCCTCGAACAGCGGTCCGGTGGTCAGCCACTCATTGAGCGCGAACTCCAGCGCGGGGGCGTAGCGAAAGGTCAGTCCCTCCCCCAGGATCTGCAGGGAGAGGATGTGCGTGTAGCCGGTGATTTCCCCGCCGTGGGCCATGTGATTTTCGACGAGAAAGCCCCAGTCGGGATCCTCCGTGCCGCTGTACTCGGGAAAGCGGCCGGAAGCGGGATAGAAAAACGAGCGTCGGCTCATAGCCGCGCCCAGCACCCAGCGCATGCGGATCTTGCTTCCGTACACGTCGGCCATGGCAGCGACCAGCACGGTCTCGAACTCTCGGGAACCCGCGTCGCGATAGTCGTAGCGCAGCATGGGTCCCACTGCCAGGTCGTCTTTGACGAGAAAAGCGGCGTGTGCGTAATATGACGCAAGCGCATCCCCCGTCACGCGGTGCAGCTTGTCCTCACCGCGGCGCAGTCCCGCGACGAACTCCGTGCGCGGCACGGTGGCGCGCACGGCCTCGAGCACGTAGCGTCCGGAAAAGGGAATGTCGCGCAGGCTGTGCTGCGCGGTCACACCAGCGAACCACTCCTCCCCCGCGGCATGCCGCCCGTCCGCCTCCACGCTCGTCCGGTACATGGTCGGCTGCGCGGTGAGGGGTATGGCAGTCAGGAGGATGAAGATGAGAAGAATGAATGCACGCACCCGCCTTTGCCCGCATCCCAAAATACGTAGCAAAGAACTGACGACGGCTTCGGCGTGGCAGGTCTTTCCATCTTTCCTTCTTTCCATTTTTCCCATCTGCAATTTGTAATTTGAAATCTGCAATCATTTGTGGTTTTTCAGAATCTCATCGCAAACCGCACATCCAGTATCACATCCACATCGTCCTGGAAGAATTCATCACCGAGGGAGAGCTGCGGCGAGAAATGCAGCAGCGTCTTCGGTGTGAGGTACCAGCGCAGTCCGACACCGATGGAGGTGTTGGTGTAGGTGTTGTCGAAGGCTCCCCGCACGGCCTGGAAACGCAGCAGGGGCGCGTAAGTGAAGCGCGGACTGGATCCGAGCTCCAGTTCGTTGATGAAATCGAGGTCCACCCAGTCCTCTTCCATGTAGCGCAGGATGAGCGTGTGCGCGTAGGCGTTGCGGCCGAAGAGCACACCGAACTGATGTTCGATGTGCAGGATGCGCGCGGAGCTGGAAATGTCGTCGTAGTAATCGTTCAGGTAGCGGTCATAATCGATCGTGGTTTCCTGCCAGCCGACGGCGACGATTTCCCGCAGATATGTGCGCGAGGACGGATAGAAATCGAGCAGCACGCCGAAAAGCCAGAGATCGCTGCGGGAATAGGTGCCGTAGCTGTACATGCTGCCGCGGTCCAGCTCACTGTGCGTGTGCATGAGGATGCCGCCGAGGCCGACGTCGTCGGAGAGCAGGCCCGCACCTTCCCAGCGCTGACTGTACGCGCTGTAGTCGTTGGGCGCGCTGTCGGGATAGGGACCGATCTGGCCGCGTCCGGCGAGCCAGGACTGCGGCGCGACGCGTTTCGACACCACGGTAGAATGCTGCGCATCATGCCGCAGGTCGCGGAAGCGGTGCATGACGTCGATGCCGGTCCACCACTGGATGTCCGGCACCACTTCAACGGTAAGGCCGACCTCGGTGCGGTAGGTCTCGTCGTCGTCCGGCGGCCAGACCGCTTCGCCGTAGGCGCCGCGTTGAAGCATCGGGGAGGATTCCTCCTCCCGGTTGGCGTCCTGCACCGGGGCGGGCACGCTCTGCGGGGACATGGCGCGGGACTGCTCCGCCGGATCCGCCGGGGGACGAGAAGGACGTCCGAGATATTCTTCGGTCACATCCTTCCCCGTCGTGATTTCCTCGATGCGCGCGATGTCCTGCGCGCGGAAGGTGATGTCGGCGAACTGCTTTTTGCTCTCGACGAAAATCTCCATGCGCACCGCCTCCCCCTTCACCACAGTGATGCGCCCCTGCACCTTCACCCCGTCATGCAGCGTCACCTCCTGCTGCGCCCCCGCCACCGCGGGCAGCAGGTAAAGAAGCAGCGTGACGAGAAACACACCGCAATGCAGCCGGCGATCAGCACATGTTTCCATCATTCCATCCTTCCTTCTTTCCATCCGTCATCTGTCATCTGCCATCTGCCATCTGTCATCTGTCATCTGTAATCATTAGTATCGTCCCTGCGCTCCGCGCGGGGACGCTGCTCTCGAACGCTCTGCGTTCATTCAATCGCCGCGGAGCGGCGGGATTATCCGTCCCCACGCTGAGCGTGGGGACGATGCCCAAGATCCGCTACTTGTAATCCTGCGTCACATCCACATCGTTGATGACATCGTGAACGCGGACGATCTGATCCTTCTGCAGCACGACTTCGCGGAAGTCCTGTTTCGAGGGCACGTACACTTCGAGGCGCAGCCAGCTGTCGCCGTGCTCGATGATTTTGCCGCTGCTGCGCGTGTCGTCGCGCATGAGGATTTCCACGGTGGGACCGCCCGGCGGTTCCGCGTCGTCGGAGCGGACGGGCTGTGAAATGCCCGAGCCCCTGTCCACAGGCGTCGAAACCGCACCCGTCGTTCCTCGCTCGAGCGGCGCGAACACCACGCTGTCGTCGAGCTCATACCAGCTGCCCGTGGCCGCATCGACGATGATGCCGATGATGCCGCCGAAAAGGATGTCGAGTATCACCCAGCCGGCGCCGACGGAGTTGCCCAGGTACACTGGACGCGTCTTGTAGCCGTCCTTGCGGAATTCGAAATGATAGGTGCGGCCGGATTTCAGGTTCATGTACGTCGGCGTGATGCCCACGTACTGGTTGTTGAGATAAATCTTCGCGCCCTGCGGATCGGAGCTCAGCTCCACTTCCTCCGACGACCCCTTGAATATCGCCGCGCAGCCCGCAAGCATTCCCGCCGCCACCACGATCAGCACGGCCGACAAACCCTTCTTCGAAAACGTCATAAAGCACCCCGGTTACTGAAAAGAGCGAACGAATCTATGAAATCATCTTTCCATCCTTCCATCTTTCCATCATTATCGTCCCCACGCACCGTATTATCGTCCCTGCGCTCCGCGCGGGGACGCTGCTCTCGAACGCTCTGCGTTCATTCAATCGCCGCGGAGCGGCGGGATTATCCGTCCCCACGCAGAGCGTGGGGACGATGCGCAATCTGCAATCTCCTACGGGTGGTAAGCGTCATGCAGGTGCTCGGTGCCGAATTTCTGGTCGTCGAGCACGTAGCGCGTGGCGGCGCCGCGTCCTGACCGTCGCAGCCAGCCCGCGAGCACCAGCTCGGCGACTTCTCGGGCGGCGACCGCGCGCGTGACGCCGAATTTCTCCTCGTATTCCCGCCGCGAAATGTCGAACTGCTTCAGCACATGCCGCACGGCATTCTTCTGGCGCGCGTTCATGATGGGATCATGCGCCAGGCGCTGGCGCAGGGTGAGCGGCGGACCGTCGATGCGTATTTTTTTCACAGGCGCACTCCGAGGACGAGCTGCAGGGTGGAAAAGTGCAGTAGCGTGTTCATGGACTCCGTGCCCTCACCCGCGACGCGCGTGCTGCCCTGGTACAGCCGCGGGGCGGCGGAGAGGTACTGCAATCCGGCGTCGACGTGATTGCTGATCAGCATGCCCACGCCGGCCGACCAGACGAAAGCGATCTCGCTGTCCCAGCTGCGCTGCTCCGTCTGTCCCATCATGCGGTGTTCGATCGACGGCGGTGTGATGGCGGCCGCTCCGAGCGCGAATGTGGCGTAGAATCCCAGCTGCGGCGAGGGCATGCCCTCCGCGCGCACTCCCGCGAGCAGAGGCACGGCGCGCCAGCCGCGTTCGACGCGTCCTTCACTCGGGACGCGCAGATCCGTCGTGGGTTCGTTCACACCGAGCTGATGGTAGGAGAGTCCCGCGGTCGCGCGCAGCCACTGACCGTGCACCGGCAGCTGCACCTGCAGTCCCGCACCGAAGCCCCTGTCGGGGTGACTCGCCATCAGCGCGGCAGCGTCTCCACCGTCCATGTCCCCGACGGCACGCAGACTGTACACCTGCAGCTGCAATTGCGGCAGGGCTTCCCATGCGGCGTCGGCCGACTGCTGCGCGCGCAGCGGCACGGCGAGCGCACAGCAGAGCAGCGTCAACGTGACGACGTGGAATGCGGCATGGCCTCGAGGGAGCGTGTGTGAGAGGGGCATGGCGGTCTCCTCTATCCCGGGGATCAGATACGTACTCTTCCCTCCGATAATATGGGATTGCATACTCGGATGCAAGGCATGGATATATCTGGGGAGCACGAAGGCACGAAGACACCAAGACACGAAGGGACTTTTTCTTGGGGAGCACGAAGGCACGAAGACACAAAGTCACAAAGGGACTATTCTCAGGCACGAATTGGCGAGGGGTGTTGTTGTTTCAATTGTGAAAACAATGACGTATACCACGACGCTGCTCTGCGTGCTGCTGTGCGCCGCTCCCTCCCTGCTCATCGGACAGGATACAGGGACGCTCACCGGGCGCGTGCTCGAGCGCAGCACGCAGGCGCCCCTGCCGGGCGTCAACATCCTCCTGCTCGACACCGAACGCGGGGCGAGCACCGGCGCCGACGGACGCTTCCGCATCAGCGGTGTTCCCGTCGGCACGTATCGCGTGCGTGCCAGTTTCATCGGCTTCCGGCCGCATATCGAGCCCGACGTCGTCATCAGCACGGCACATAACCGGGACATCCTGTTTCTGCTCGACGAGGAAGCCGTGGCGCTCGGTGAAGGGGTGGAGGTGACGGCGTCCTACTTTCAGACCCCGCGGGAGCAGACGACCAGCATCTACGGCATCAACTACGAAGAAATTCGGCGCCAGCCCGGCGCGGCGGGCGATGTTTCCCGCATGATACAGACCATGCCGGGCGTCGTTCCCACCAATGACCAGCGCAACGACCTGGTGGTGCGCGGCGGCGCTCCCTCGGAAAACCTGACGCTGGTCGACGGTTTTGAAATCCCGAACATCAGCCACTTCGGCACGCAGGGGAGCAGCGGCGGTCCGATAAATATGATCAGCGCGGAATTCATCCGCGAGGCGAACTTCTCCGCCGGCGGATTTTCCGCACGCTACGGGGACCGGCTTTCATCCGTGCTCGACATACAGCTGCGCGAGGGCAGCCGCGATGGAATTGACGGGACGTTCGATATCGGCTTCGCGGGAGCGGGTCTGCTCGTCGAGGGACCGTTCAATCAGAAAGGTTCGTGGATGCTCTCGGCCCGGAAAAGCTATCTGGACCTGCTCTTCGATGACTTCGGACTCACCGCCGTCCCCAACTACACCAACTACCAGGCCAAGGCCGTGTACGATGTGGCGCCCGCGCACAGGCTCACGCTGATCAGTCTCGGCGGACTGGACGATATTCATTTCCTGCCGGATTACGAGGACACCGAAGAGCCGGAAGTGCTCGACATCCGCAGCAATGGGTGGCGATCCTCCACCGGCGTGAACTGGCGCTGGCTGTGGGAAGCCGCCGGTTACGGCACGCTTTCCGTCTCTGACAACTACAGCACGTTCAACCACGAAGCGC
>CAJXSA010000237.1 GCA_913060595.1 uncultured Ignavibacteria bacterium | reverse complement strand
AGAACTCGAGGACGAGGAAGGCGGCACCAGCTTCGACTTCCCCGAGCCCCCGCAGCCGGGGCGCACGCTGATGGAGCTGCAGGGACTGCACAAATCCTTCGGTCCGCTCAGGCTGTTCGACGGCATGGACCTCACGATCGAGCGCGGCGACCGCATCGCCTTTCTCGGCGTCAACGGCACGGGAAAATCCACCCTGGCGCGCATCATCGCCGGCATCGAGCCCTTCCAGGACGGTGAACGCAAGGCCGGGCACAACGTGGTCGTCGGATACTACGCACAGAATCAGGCGGACGAACTGCAGCCGGAGAAAACCGTGTTCCAGACGCTCGACGACGTCGCGGTGGGTGAGGTGCGCAAGTCGCTGCGCTCCCTGCTCGGCTGTTTCATGTTCTCCGGTGACGACGTCGACAAAAAAGTCTCCGTGCTCTCGGGGGGCGAAAAAAGCCGTCTCGCGCTGGCGAAAATGCTGCTGACGCCGTCCAATCTTCTCATTCTCGACGAGCCGACGAACCATCTGGACATGCGCAGCAAGGCCGTGCTGCAGGACGCGCTGTCGCGTTACCAGGGCAGCTTCATCATCGTCAGCCACGACCGCGACTTTCTCGAGCCGCTGCTCAACAAGTGCGTGGATTTCGACGACGGCCGCGCGCGCATCACGCTCGGCACCGTCAGCGACTATGTGCGCAAGCGGGCGGGTGAGCTGCAGGCGGCCGCCGTGCAGCGCGACGTCGCGGGACAGACCGTGCAGCGCAAGCAGGCGCAGCACAGCGACCGCGAACGCAAGCGCGAGGAAGCCGACCGCCGCCAGGCCCGCTACAAGCGCATCAAACCGCTGAAAAACAGGGTCGACCGTCTCGAGAAGGACATCGCCGCACTCGAGGAGGAAAAAGCGACGGTTGAGAACGCTCTCGCGGACGAGGCCACCTACCGAGACGAGGAAAAGGCACGCGTTCTCACGCAGCAGTACCGTGACCTGGCCACGCGCCTCGACGAGGCCATGGCCGCCTGGGAGGAGACACAGGCGGAAATCGAGAGTATTGAGAGCGAGTACGAATAACGAACACCTTTGATCGCTCCCCGTCCCCATTCCATTCCTGCGGGCAATCCCCTTGACTCTGCCTGCGCTTTCCGCTATGTTTTTCCCGGATACACAGCTCCGAAACAAATAATTCCACCGGGGGAACGACACCCCCGTTCATGTGTCCTATTCGTGACCGTGCTTCGATACGCGTCGAATTGACAGGAACGATGTGCTAAGCAACGTGAGCCAGACCGAAACGCAGGATCTCGTTCTGCAGCGGCGAATCCGGGAGGGGGACAACGCTGCGTTCGCGGATCTGTACGCCCGTCACAAACAGGGCGTGTACCTGTTCTGTACGCGTTTTCTCGGCGACCGTCCCCTCGCGGAAGACATTTTCCAGGAAGTGTTCGTCAACCTGCTGGAGAAAATCCGCGAAGGACAGCAGATCGACAACATCCGGGCCTATCTGCTGCGCTCGGCGCGGAACCGCTGCTACAACTGCATACGGGACCGCAAGTACGCGAAAGACGTGGACGATCTCCGTGACATCCTCCCCGGCGGGGAGGAAGCCGATCCGGATGATCACGCGGAGCTGCATGCCGCCCTGCGGCAGCTGCCCGACGACAACCGCGACGCACTGCTGCTCTGTGAGTACGAAGGCTACAGCTACGACGAAATCGCCGGGCTGACCTCCGTCCCGGTATCCACCGTACGCAAGCGCATTTTCCGGGCACGCCGGAAGCTGCGCGAACTGCTCTCTCCAGGCATGACACGGGTTTGATGCAATGAATTTCGAAGAACACATATCGGCATTTCTCGACGGCGCCCTTTCGCCCGCGGAGGAGACGGAGTTTCTCCACATTCTCTCGGTCTCCCCCGAGAAACGCGCCCTCTTTCACTCCTATCTCAGCGTGCAGTCCGTCATCGCCGCCGATGCGCGCACGAGCGCCGTTCCCTCGCACCTCGACTCCGTTGTGCTCGCAGCCGCGGGCATTGCAGCGGCGGGCGGCGCAGCGGCGGGCGGCGCGGCAGCAGGCGGCGCGGCAGCAGGTGGTGCGGCGCTGACGGCGGCGGGCTGGTGGAGCGCGACGCGCATCATCGGCGCCGTCATTCTCGGACTTTCCCTGTTCGGCGCGGGCTGGTATCTGCATGACCGCATCGCACCGGAGAGCGGCGGCATGCCGGCCTCGGAGCAGGCACTGACGGCGGAGAATGCGGCCACGGACGCGCGCAGCGAAGGCTCGCAGCATAGTGTGATGACAGCAGAAGACCCGGACGAGAGTGAAGCGAATCGCGGCGGGACTGCCGCCGACGACCGTGGTGCTGCGACGCTGGCCGTGTCCGGCGGAGGTGAGGAAGCCACCCCGCGCATCGTGTACCGCAACGTGTACGTGACCCGCGTGGACACCGTGTACGTCGCGGATGCGTCCGGTGCATCGGCGCCGCGCGTGGTCGCGCGCGTGGTGGACACGATGTCCATCGCCCTCGTGCACACCGCGCAGCATCAACGTCCCCTGCAGATCATCGAGGCCCCGCGGCAGCGCACGGAGCTTCGTCTCCCGGGCCGCATCGAAATCGAGCTGCAGCGCGAGCATCTGACGACATATCCGTACATCGATTATGACCGCCTCGGGGTGGACCGCAATCAGCAGCAGTTCGCCGCCTCGGCGGCGTGGAGATTCGACCGCAACCACGCGGCAGGCGTGACCGTGGGACAGAAGTCCTTCGCCATGGATTATTACAGCGTTGACCGCGACTCGATATACCTTTTCCAGCAGCAGCCGGCACTGACCTTCGGCGGTGCGTTTTACCGCTTCTCCCTGCCGGTATGGACCGGTGTGACGCCGGAGCTGACCATGATGCTGGGCGGCGCGGACCATGGTCCGATACTCGGCGGTCGCCTCGCCGTGGCCCTGTCTCCCATCGATCAATTCAGTATTATTGTCGGTGCGAACGGCACACTGCTGGCGTACCGTTACAAGGACAAGCTTTTCACCAGTCACAGTCTCGGGCTATCATACGGCATACGCTACCGTTTCTGACATGACAACACCGTTCCGGCGAGCGATGGCGTCCGCTTCGCACGCTGTTTGTGCGAAGCTCCGGCGCACGGTACTCCGCGGCGTCGCCGCGGGCGCGGCCCTGCTGTGCCTGTTCGCGGCGGCGTGTTCGCCGCCCACCGACGCTCCCCCGGTGCGTGTCATACCTTCCAACGAATGTCCCATCGACTGGGGTGATTCCGCGGCGGTGGTGCAGACAACCATACGTTTCGAGGCGCTTGTGGATACGACATCGTTCGAACTGGAGCGGTTTTCAGGGAGCGGCCTGCGGGTCTCCGTGGTGTGCATTCCCCCGGACACCAGTTCCCTGCCGTACCGCGACCTGTACTCGGTCTCTGCCAACTACCTCGACATTCCCGCAACGGGACTGCCGTTCAGCGCTGTGATTCCTCCCGAGTATTTCAGCGCATACGGCTGCACCCGCATCGCGGTGAGCGTCATCGTGCTGTTCATGGACGACAACGGCAACCGCCGCTTCGACGCGGGGGAAAGCGTGTACGGCGCCGGCGAGCAAAGCCTGTACGCCTACGTGGAGGGACGGCTTGAAAACCTGCCGTCGACGCCGTTCGAAAGCCTCAACCTTTTTTCCAACGTGCTCGTGCGCTATGCATCGCAGCCCGTCGCGCGCTTCCGCCCTGCACCCGAGTACCGCGCCACGATTTTCCTCATCAACGTGCGCGGCGCATCCAGCAATTATGAACTCCCGTACCCGTGGGATCCCCGCATCCCGCTGCTTCCCTGAAGCGGAGGCAAGGAGCTGACGACATGAAACGACACCGCATACATACCGTCTTCCTGCTCTGCCTGCTGGCGCTGGCTGCGTCCACCGCGCCGCCCCTCGCCGCGCAGCCGCGGCTGGAGCTGAATTACTTCAAGGCCAACACGCCGCAGTACTATTATTACCAGCTCTATTTTTCCGCGTTCTGCGGAGACAGCGTCATCTACGATCTCCGGAAGGAACAGCTGATACTGGAGGAACGCTTCGGACTGATCGCGACGACGGATTACTCGATCGATCGTCCTGCCTCCCCCACGCGCAATTCCTGCTACGACCTGGCTCTGGCCTTTGACAACTCCAACGGCATCGATGCGGGAGATCTGACGCTGCTCGCACAGGCGGGCGGGCTCTTCGTGGATACGATGTCGCAGTCCTGCCAGCGCGCGGCCATACTGTCCTACGCCGACCGTCCCACCGTGCGCACCTTCCTGAGTGACGACCGCAACGCGATGAAGGAGGCGATGAACGCCATGGCGCCCGGCGGGGACCGCGCGCTGTATGACGCGATCAACCTCGGCATCATCGAGCTGATCACCAACGGCCAGCAGACGCTGCGCATCATTCTCGTCGTCACCACCGGCGGCGACAACGCCAGCAGCATCTCGAAGGAGAGGCTCATCGACGACGCGCTCTATCACGGTGTCCGCATTTTCATGGTGGGGATAGGGGATCAGTTCGACTCCACCCCCCTGCGCGAAATCGCGCGGGAGAGCGGCGGGAAATACTACAGGGTGACGACGGTCGACGAACTGGGCATGCTGTTCACCACGCTGCCGGGATTTTTCCAGCGCGAGTTCGACGAGCATCGCCTCGTGCGCAGGACCAAGACCGTGGATATGAACAACACGCTCATACGCCTGCGTCTCGAAGCCTGCGACGACAGCGTGTGGGTGGAGCGCACCTTCCTGGCGCAGCAGGTCACCGCAGTGGACGCGGCGCCCGCCGCGCAGCTGTTCACGCTCGGACAGAGCTGGCCGAACCCGGTCTCCGCGCACGCCGCCGCGCTGCATTTCCGCTTCACTCTCGACGGCGGGGTTGAACGGCAGCTGGCGCTGCGCCTGTACGACGAACTCGGCCGCGAAGTGGCCACCGTCTCCGAACAGCGTTTCGCACCGGGCACGCATACCGTGCGCTGGCGACCGCATGCGCTCACGCCGGGTGTGTATTTCTACCGGCTCACCGGCGGTGCGCAGATGCGTACAGGAAAAATGACCGTCCTTCCCTGAGCGGGGGAACGATCCCTCTTCTTCGGTGTCATTCCGTTGTCCATCACATGAAACCGACACCACAGGAAGCGGAGGGCTCCGATGAAAACCGCGACACAACTTCTTCTCGTCCTTGCACTGCTCTGCCTCGGCACCACGTCGGCCATCGCCGGCGTGCTGTATGCGCGGCGTCCGGGCACGGAAAACCCGGTGTACAACCTGCGCATCAGCCACATACGCACAAACGTCACCATTGCGGGACAGCTGGCGGTGACGCATGTGGACGAAGAGTTTTTCAATGAAAACAATATCACGCTCGAGGGCTTCTACGCCTTTCAGCTGCCGGACAATGCCAGCGTCGACGGCCTCTGGCTGTGGGTGAACGGGCAGCGGCTGACCTTCGTCGTCAAGACGAAGGAAGAAGCCGAACGGCTGTATGACAGCGTGGTCGTCGGGCAGCGCAGGGATCCGGCCATTCTCGAATCCCTGGGGAAAAACCGCTTTCAGCTCAAGGTCTTTCCCATTGCGCCCTTCAGTGCACGACGCATCGAGCTGCGCTATTTCACCACGCTGCCGCTGACGCAGAACGGCATGGTGCATTTCCGCTACCCGATGAACCTGCAGGGCTATCAGACGCAGCCCGTGGAAACCACCTCGCTGCATATCAACGTGGAATCGCAGCTGCCCGTGGGCGCCATCACCACGAATTACGACGACAATCCGATGATATGCGCGGTGCGAAGACAGGGGGACAGGAAGTTTACCGTCGACTTCGGAGAGGAAGACCAGTTCTACGGCAAGGATTTCGAACTGGCATTCGAACAGCGGGAACTGTTCTCCTTCTTCCCGGCGCTGAGTTATGTCGATCCCGACGACGAGTTTCCCGATCCGTATTTTATGACCTGGCATCCGGTGCAGCCGTCCGAGGGCAGCAATACGCAGCCGCGCGATCTGACCTTCGTGCTCGACGCCTCGGGCAGCATGGGCATCACGCAGATTCGCACCGTGCGTGATGCCGTCACCGGCATTCTGCGCCAGCTGCGCAGCATCGACCAGTTCCGCATCGTGCTATTCAGCTACGGCGCATCGTCCTTCCCCTCATCCCCGACACTGCTCCCCGCAACGGAGGAAAACA
>CAJXSA010000236.1 GCA_913060595.1 uncultured Ignavibacteria bacterium | reverse complement strand
CACAGAAGGACTCGAATCCGCGATACTCACCCACATGCAGTCTTGCGTCGGATACTGCACCCTGTGTGTCGAAAAAGATGCTGATGCTCGCATGTCCCTCCACACGCGTGACCGGATCGATGCGGATGGTTTTTCGACTAGCCATGGCGCATTTGCTCCCGGTTGAGCTGGGGTGTGCGGCCCGCAAGCAACTCGTCGAGGACGTAACATATCATTGCCGGCGATGGAGGGCAGGAGGGAAGGAAAACATCGACGTCCACCAGGCGATGCACAGGCAGCACTGTCTCATTGAGAACAGGGATGCCGTCTTCAGGAACGGTGCCCATTTCGAGCCCCACCGCGCCATAGCCGCGAGACAGGACAGCGGTGTTCGGAAGTCCGTTTCGCATTGCGGTGATATTGCCGCTGACCGCGCAGTCTCCGAATGCCACGAGTGTTTCCGTGTGTTTCCGCACCCTGTGCAGCAAGGCTGCATCCGCGTCGGTCGCGACGGCTCCTTCGACGAGAGTTATGTCGACGTTTTCAGGAAAAACCTTTATATCCGCGAGGGGGCTGTACACGATGCGGGCCTTGCCCGGGAGCGCAAGCAGCGTTTCGTCGCAGTCGAGCAGGGACATGTGACAGCCGGTGCAGCCACTGAGCCAGACGGTCGCAAGTGATTTCAGTACGCTCATCCCTTCCTCCGGTTCGCGTTGACGATGTAGCGAAGAAAATCCTCTTTTCGCTCCGGATCTGTGCTCGTGTGCCCCTTTTCAAACAGGGAGCCAGTCGGGCAGACGAGCAGGCATTTCCCGCAGGAGGTGCAGCTTCTCGCGTCGCCCCAGCTGTCCTGAAGGTCGCTGACAATCCAGGACTGCGATCCACGACCGGCAACGGCAAGCGTGGATGCAGCTTCGATCTCATCGCAGACACGGACACAGCGGGCGCAGAGAATGCAGCGGTTGTGGTCGAGGACGAAGCGATCATGTGTCGCATCCGTCGTGCAGGCCGGATGCAGATAGTCGAAGCGCACGTGGTCCATGCCCGCATCGGCGGCAAGATTCTGCAGTTCACAGTTTCGGTTTGCCACACAGACTGCGCAGACATGATTTCCCTCGGAAAAAAGAAGCTCGAGCAGCATGCGACGGTATTTCTTCAGCCGCGCAGACGTCGTGCGGACCACCATGTGCTCTTCCACACGTGTGACGCATGCAGGCTGCAGGCGGTTCTGTCCTTCAATTTCAACCAGGCAGAGCCGGCACGCGCCGACGTCCGAAAGGCCGTCGAGATGACACAGTGTCGGGATGGAGATCCCGTGTTCACGGGCAGCTTCGAGAATGGTTGCATCAGCTGAGGCGCTGATCATCTGACCGTCGATACTCAGTGTGCGTATTTCATGCATGGGCGCCCTCACCCTTTTCGTGCGCAGGCTCAACGCCGTGTTCCGGATCATCGAAGCGGCAGATCCCCGCGTCACAGACGTGATCGCGGTAGTGCCGCTCGAACTCGGGGCGGAAAAAGTGCAACGCGGAGATGACGGGATTCGGGGCGGCCTGCCCCAGTCCGCACAGGCTGGTGTCCTTCACCATCACGCACAGCTCTTCCAGCGTTTCCATATCCTGTTCGGTCGCACGCCCGCATTTTATGCGTTCGAGAATGCGGCTCATCTGCACGGTACCCACGCGGCAGGGCACGCATTTGCCGCAGGATTCTGTCCTGCAGAACTCCATGAAATAGGATGCGATATCGACCATGCACGAGGAATTATCCATGACGATAATGCCACCCGATCCCATAATGGAGCCTGCCTGTGCCAGCGACTCGTAGTCTACGGGAATGTCGAGATGCTGCTCCGGAATGCAACCGCCTGAGGGGCCGCCGGTCTGGACGGCCTTGAATGTCCCGTCTCCGCTGATACCCCCGCCGATGTCGAATATGACTTCACGCAGGGTGGTGCCCATGGGTACTTCTATCAGTCCCGTGTTGCGAACGCGTCCGGCAAGCGCAAACACCTTGGTGCCCTTGCTGCGCGCCGTGCCGATTTCGCCGAACCACCGGGCACCGCGACGGATGATGGGAGCGACGTTGGCGAATGTCTCGACGTTGTTGACCACCGTAGGTTTTTCCCACAGACCGGCATGAGAAGGATAGGGAGGACGAGGGGCCGGCTGTCCGCGTTTTCCCTCGATGGAGCGCAGCAGGGCGGTCTCTTCCCCGCAGACGAACGCACCCGCACCCATCCGGAGATCGACACGGAAACTGAAACCGGAATCGAAGATTCTGTTCCCAAGAAGTTGCTTTCGCTCCGCTTCCGCAATCGCACGGCGCATGCGCTGCACCGCGAGCGGATACTCACCGCGTACGGAAACGAATCCCTGCGTCGCACCGACTGCGTAGCCTGCGATAGCCATCCCCTCGAGAATGGAGTGTGGGTTCCCTTCCAGCATGGCGCGATCCATGAACGCTCCGGGATCACCTTCGTCCGCATTGCAGACGACGTACTTCTGTTCCGCGGAGCCGCGGCGCACGATATCCCATTTCAATCCCGTTGCGTACCCGCCGCCCCCGCGTCCGCGAAGACCGGCATGCCGAATCTCGAGAATGATGCTTTCGGGTGTCTGATACGTCACGGCCTTGGCGAGAGCCTCGTATCCCCCATGCGCGATGTAGTCCTCGATGGATTCCGGATCAATACGGCCCATGTGTTCGAGCACCACGGGCGTCTGTCTGCCATAGAAGGTGTTGTCGTCCGGAAGCCGCTGTTCCGTGACGGGGCTGTTCTCGAGAACATGATCGCGCACGATGCGGGGGGCATCTTGCGGACTGACATGGACGTACATCGTATCGCCCGGTTCGATGCGAACCAGGGGCCCGGAACCGCAGAGTCCCATGCATCCTGTCATCACGACGCGAATTTCTGCGCGTACCCCCGCTTCCTCACACGCAGTTTCGAAGGCGCGCTGCAGCTCCTCGGCACCGGCGGATCTGCATGTTCCGCTGCCGCAGAGCTGTATCTGCGCGCGAAATGTCGCGAGCTGATCACGGTACAGAGCTCCGATGCGATACAATTCCTCAATCGTCATGCGAATGCTCCTCGAACGCAGCCACTTCCCGCCTGACGGCATCCCTGTCCGCATCCACAACTGTTCTCTGATCGACCTTGAGCAGCGGTCCGCGTCCACAGGAACCGAGGCAGTGGGCCGCACGAACCTCCGTGATTTCGTCTCCGTCTGCGCAGCCGCATGCTCGCTTGGCTTCCTCGAGCAGTGCGGCGGCTCCGTTGACGTAGCAGGCCGTTCCCATGCATACCGTGAGCGTGTGACTTGCGGGAGGGGTCAGAGAGAAAAGCGGGTAATAGCTGGCAACACCGAAGACGCGGCTTTTGGGAATGTCGAGAGCAGCAGCGATGTATGCGAGTACGTCACGTGGAATGTAGCCGAACACATCCTGTGCAGTATGCAGAACTTCGATGAGGGCCTCAGGACGTCCTTGATGTCTGCTGAGTGCACGATCGAGAAGTTTGTGCCTGCTGTCTCCGTTCGTTGGTTTTTTCTCCATTGTGCGCTGCCTGCGTGCTGCCTGGTATACATCACATTCATGTCCCCGCCAGATTGCCTGCGGGCGAACAGAGGACGTGGTTTTCCGTTTGTGATTCGGGAAATATTTCTCGTAAGAAAATAGATGTGCCATGCACAAAAGGCAAGGCTGGCACGTCGCGGCCTACTGCGTAGACACCACCTCATTGCGCACGATCAGCAGGATGGCCGCATGCGGCACGATCACATAGGTCTGTTCCTCGAATTCCACCTCGATGCCCTGCGATTTCATGAAAATGACATAGTCGCCCTCCTCGACCTGCAGGGGGATATATTTGATCGGCTCTTTCTTCTCTGACCAGGGCTCATCGTCGTACACCGGATTCGGCATCGCATACCCCGGACCCGTTTTGACGACATAGCCGCTTTGAATTTTCTCTTTTTCCTGCACGCTCGGTGGCAGATAGAGACCGGATTTTGTCATTCCCTCCGGATCTTCCGGGGTGACGAGCACACGATCGCCGACGACGAGGAGTTTTTTTACACTACGCATGGTGTTCTCAAAGAAGGTCGCTGGCGAGTTCTGCGAGATCCGATCGTTCGCCTTTTTCGAGGTTCACGTGGGCGTACAGGTTTTGTCCCTGCATTTTGTCGATCAGATAGCTGAGTCCATTTGACCGGCTGTCGAGATATGGGTGATCGATCTGATAGATGTCGCCGGTGAAAATGAATTTCGTGCCTTCTCCCGCGCGTGTTATGATCGTCTTGATTTCATGCGGTGTCAGGTTCTGGGCTTCGTCGACGATGAAGTAGATGTTGACAAGGCTGCGTCCCCGGATGTAGGCGAGCGGGGAAATCACCAGCTTTTCTTCCTTGAGCATTTCGGCGATGCGGCGGTGCTTCACATCGGATTCCGCGAACTGATTCTGAATGACCCCGAGATTGTCGAACAAGGGCTGCATGTAGGGATCCAGCTTCGAATGGATGTCGCCCGGGAGGTAGCCGAGGTCCTTGTTGCTGAGCGGAACGACGGGGCGGGCGAGATAGATCTGGCGGTAGAGTTTGCGTTTTTCGAGAGCTGCGGCGAGAGCAAGAAGAGTTTTGCCCGTTCCTGCCTTGCCGGTCATGGAGACAAGGGGAATGTTCGGATCCGTGAGCGCCTGCAGCGCGAAGGTCTGCTCGGAGTTGCGCGGTGTGATTCCGTAGGCCTGGAATTTATCGACGCGGCGGAGCATTTCCGTCTGTGCGTCGTAGGTCGCGAGAGCGGATTTCTTTCCGCAGCGGACAATGAAATACTCGTTGGGCCGGAAGCTTTCCGCATCGTCGAGTTGATCGGCGGGGAGCTCGAAAGGCATCTGGTACAGTGTGTCGATCAGTGTGTCGTCGACCACCTCCAGTGTGCGACGCCCGGTGTAGAGCGTATCGAGATCCTTGACCATGTCGGAGGCATAGTCCTGCGACATGAGTCCGACCCCCTTCGCTTTCATCCGGAGGTTGACGTCCTTGGTGACGAGAATGACCTGCTTCGCCGGGAACTCCCTGCTGAGCGCGAAGGCGGAATGCAAGATGCGATGGTCGGGCGTCTGTGAGGGGAAACTGCGTGCGAAATCGGTATCGAGTTCCTTGTCGAGGCGTATCGAAATGTTTCCCATATGCGGGCCGATCTTCACGCCGCCGTTGAAAAGCTTGTCGCCGCTGAGCGTGTCGAGCGAGCGCACAAATTCTCGCGCATGGTAATTCAGTGTCTCGTTCCCTTTCTTGAACTGATCGAGTTCCTCGAGCACGGCGATGGGTATCACGATGTCATTTTCTTCAAACTTCAGCATGCAGGAGCTGTCATGAAGAATGACGTTGGTATCGATGACAAATATTTTCCTGGATGTTCCGGTGGATTTCGTCCCTTTCTTCGACGGAGTTTTGCGGGCGGTTTTTGCGGGTGTTTTCCGTGGCATACAACGTCCTCGGCTGGGGTAGGTGTGTTTCTGCAACAAGTTAGACGTATTTCATGCAATCACAAGACGGGCGCAGGAGGAAATTCAACTGTGCAACCCGTATATTCCTCCATTGTGTTCACAGCCAATCCGGAGGATGCATGTCGTCAAAACGCAGCTGGGATGCGTATTTCATGAAAATCGCGACCATCGTTGCCGAACGCGCCACGTGCACGCGTGCCAAGATCGGAGCGGTGATCGTCAAGGACAAGAATATTATTGCGACCGGGTATAACGGCTCCCCGGCGGGACATCCGCACTGCACGGATGTCGGCTGTCTCATCTATGTTTCCCGAAATCCTGACGGGGAGGAGGAAGAAAACTGCTTCCGCACGATACATGCGGAAATCAACGCGATCGCCCAGGCGGCCAAACACGGTGTCGAAATTGCCGGCGCGGACATATACGTCACGGCCAGTCCGTGCTATCACTGCCTCAAGACGCTGATCAACACCGGAATCACCCGCATCGTGTACCTGAAACCGTACAAGATGCACAGGATCGAACCGCTGCTCGAACACTCGTCCATCGAACTGGTGCAGGTATCGGAAGAAGATCTCGCTGCAGTGGACTGACGTTGTCGATCACCATGCAGAAGAGGCGCCCCGATGGGCGCCTCTTCTGCATGGTGGATCTTTCGAGAGAACTCGCGCTCTGGCGCGGGCGAGATCAGCGTGATGTGACACGGAATTCGACGCGGCGATTCAGGGCTCGTCCTT
>CAJXSA010000235.1 GCA_913060595.1 uncultured Ignavibacteria bacterium | reverse complement strand
CCCCTTCTCGTCGCGGATGATGCTGGTGAAATACACGGCGTGAAAAGGAACGAGATCCTTGCGCTCCGTTCGCGGCGAACCGTCCGGCAGGGGGATGTCCGGCATGAACTCCATTCCGGCCATGATCATGCGGGCGACCCAGAAAAAGATGATGTCCGGCGCGGTGACGAGAACATTCGTCGGATAGAAATAGCGCAGGTCGGCACTGTCTTCCGGCCAACCGTGCACGCTGAACGGCCACAGCCAGGACGAAAACCAGGTGTCGAGCACGTCCTCATCCTGCCGCAGGCGATCGCTGGCGCCGCATTTCGGACAGCTCTCAGGCAGTTCATGCAGAGCGTCCTCCCACCCGCAGGCATCACAGTAATACACCGGGATGCGGTGTCCCCACCAGAGCTGACGCGAAATGGTCCAGTCCCGGATATTGGTCATCCAGTGCTCGTAGGTTTTGACCCAGCGTTCCGGATAGAACGTCACTGTCCCGTCCCGGACGACTTCCAGCGCGGGCTCGGCGAGCGTCTTCATCGCGAGGAACCACTGGTCGGACAGGTACGGCTCGACAGCGACGTCGGTGCGGTCGCTGAAGCCCACGCTGTGCGTGTACTCGTCGATGCGCTCCATCAGTCCGCGTTCCTCGAGATCGGCGACAATACGTTTGCGCGCCTCGTACCGGTCGAGTCCCGCATACACTCCCCCGTTCTCGTTAATGGACGCGTCCACATCCATCACGTTGACCTGCGGAAGCTCGTGACGCGCACCCACTTCGAAATCATTCGGATCGTGTGCGGGAGTGATTTTCACCACACCCGTTCCAAACTCTCGTTCGACGTAGGTATCGGCGACCACGGGAATGGCGCGATCAACCAGCGGGAGCTGAACGGTTGTGCCGATGTACTGCTGATAGCGTTCGTCATCGGGATGCACCGCCACCGCGGTATCGCCAAGCATGGTTTCCGGCCGTGTCGTGGCAACGACGAGGTATTCCGTTGTTGAAGGAGCGCCGTCGACCATAAGCGGGTAGCGGATATGCCAGAGCCTGCCCTGCTGCTCCTTGTAAACGACTTCCTCGTCAGACAGAGCCGTGTGCGCAACCGGGTCCCAGTTGATGATGCGCTTCCCTCTGTATATCAGGCCCTTTTTATACAATCGTATGAACACTTCACGGACGGCGCGGGAAAGCGTGGGGTCCATGGTGAACACTGTGCGCTCCCAGTCGCAGGCGACGCCGAGTTTGCGAAGCTGCCGAATGATGATGTCACCGAATTTTTCACGCCACTGCCAGACACGTCCCAGGAACTCCTCGCGTCCGAGATCGTGACGGCTCTGTCCCTCCTCGCGCTTGATCGTTTTCTCGACGACGGTCTGCGTCGCGATGCCGGCATGGTCCGTGCCCGGAATCCAGCAGGTGTGCGCACCCTTGAGGCGGTGCCAGCGAATGAAAATGTCCTGCAGGGAATTGTTCAGCACATGGCCCATGGTCAGCATGCCGGTGATGTTCGGCGGAGGGATGACCACGGTGAAGGATTCGCGATCCGCATCGGGTTCCGCATGGAAAAGACCTTCCTTTTCCCAGAACTCGTACCATGCGTCCTCCACGAGGGCGGGATCGTACGCGGAAGCAAGCGTGTTTTGCTGTGTGCTGTCGTCCGACATGAAAACTCCGGTATCGTAAGCGGTTGATATTTCTTCTTTCGGAAACCGTCGGCGGGATGTCGCCGGCAGGGGAATAAATAAGATACGAAAAGAGGCGGAGAGGAGGAAAAACGCCACGGGCGGTGCGTGCTTTTTTTCTTGAATTGCCGACCGGATTCCCGTAATTTTATATCTTGAAACAGCTGATTGCGATCTGAAGAAATTGGAACAGACACTGAAAAACAATAAACGCATCATTCTGCTCGATGTGATGCGCGCGTGGGCCGTGTTCATGATGATTCAGGGACACACGATTGATGCGCTGCTCTCGAAGAGCTATTACAACAGCGATTCCCTGCTGTTCAGCATCTGGCAGATCAATCGCGGCCTGACGGCGCCGATATTCCTCTTCGGCTCGGGCTTCGCATATGTGATCGCGACCTTCCGCAAGATGGATGAGGGGCGCCTGCCGAAGGCAGTCGTTTTCAAGCGTCTGCGCTGGATCGGCGTGCTCTTTCTTATCGGTTCACTGATGCACCTGCCGGCAGGAACGCTGGCCGACATGTTCACGCTCCAGGCAGAGCGCTGGCACCGGTTCTTCCACGTGGACGTCCTTCGCCTGATGGCCGTGACACTGCTGGGCATGTTCGCCCTGTTCATGCTGGTGCGCACGCGAACCCGACTGTTCTCCACAGCGCTGGGTATCGGTCTTTTCTTCCTGCTTGTCGCCCCGGTGGTCTATACCATTGACTGGGCGGCGCACACCCCCCTCTGGTTCGCCGCCTGGATGACCACAGCGACCGGATCCTGGTTCCCGGTGTTCCCGTTTTCCGGCTTCATGTTTCTCGGTGCCGCAGCCGCGGCGCTGTACATGCGCTGGCAGGAAGAAGGCAGGACAGCGCGCCTCCCCCTCTACTATGGCATTGCGGGTGCGGTGCTGCTCCTCGCGTTCCACGTCCCGCGAGAAATCCTCGAGTGGAGTATCACCTTCAAGGGAGGCTCATCGAGCATCTGGCTGAGTTTCAGCCGGCTCGGTTGGGTGCTGCTGCTATGGTCCATGATCGGCGCGCTTCTGCAGCGCACGCAGCGCATTCCGGAGGTGATTCCGGTTGCGGGACAGCATACGCTGTTCATTTATGTCTCCCATATCGTCGCGCTCTACGGATCCGCATGGATGCCCGGACTGCGCCAGACCTTCGGGAAAACGCTCGAGATCGAGCCGGTCCTGATCATCATCGCCATCCTTCTCACGGGCACCACACTCGCGGCGTACTGGATGCACACGCAGAAACTGCAGAAAACCATGGTGTACCGCTATCTGCCATATGCGGCAATGGTGGTACTCGCCACCGTGCTGCTCTTCGCCTAGGCGTCTTTCAGACCACGCGTTTTGCATGAAAAAAACGACCCCGCACTTCAGAGGTGCGGGGTCGTGTCGTTTGCGTTCATCGCATGCGCTGCCGTGCGCGCAGCGAAGCGATGCGGTTTCGTGCTTCCGGTCAGAGCAGCTTTTCGATTTCCGCTTCCCACGCGGCCTTGGACTGAAGGCCGACCTTGGAACTCACGATATTCCCTTCCCTGTCGAGCAGGAAGGTCGTCGGGATGCTGCGGACTCCCCCGTACGCCTGTGCGATCTCACCGTTGCCGTGCAGGACATCGTAATTGATGCCATTCTGCCGAACGAACTGGGCGACCGTGCCTTCTTCACCCGGCTGATCCAGCGACACGCCAACGATTTCGAAGCCATCGTCGCGGAACGCATCCTGCATCTCGATGAAATCGGGGATCTCCCGCTTGCAGGGGCCGCACCAGGTCGCCCAGAAATTGAGCATCACGACCTTGCCGCGGTAGTCGGCCAGGGATTTGCTTCCACCGTCCACTGAAGGCAATGTGAAATTGGGCGCCATGCTGCTTCCGGCGCTGCCGCCTTCAACGGAGGCCTGCGGCATCATCGCGCTCGGTTCCGGTTCATTGAGTTTGTTGATGACGAGAACAGCGACGATGACGAGAGCGAACGCAGTAATCACCCATGCGAAGGGACTCATGCTCTTCTTCTCCACGCCCCGCTTTCCCTTCCCTTTCGTTGTATTGCTCGCCTTGCTCATAACACTCCATAGCTGTAGTACTGTGACGAAAATGTACTCTCTCGCGCTGCGCGGGTCCGGATTCAGGTGGTCGCGTGATCAGCAAGGTACGTGCGCAGTTCCTTGACGATCTCCATCTGTCGTGCGATGGGAAAATCCTTCTCGTCCATCGCGGAGCCCAGTGTGCCCCAGATCGGTTCCCCGCAGCGGAGACAGCGGATGCCCTTTTCCATCAGGAAGGTCACGGCGTCAGGAAAGCGCTCGACAAGGTCTTCAATGACTGTTTCGCGGTTGACATGCATACTGACCTCGGCTTGATGTGAGTGGCATCTCAAAACGTATGATGCATGACGGAACGTATCGGTCGCATCAGGCAACCTGGAAACCGAGGGCAGCGAGCATGTGCGCCGCCTCGGTGGAGAAATCACGACGTGAGACACGCAGGCAGGCGAATTCCCTTCGCAGACCGTAATCGGCCCGGAGGGGTTTGAACGCATCGGGACGCTGTTCATGGGGAAGCGCCATGCTCCGGCGAAGCGCGGCATCGTCCACCAGGAGCGGTACGGCCTCACCGACGACGATGCGCAGTTCCTCGTGAGGCGATTGCGCGTCTCGCAGCTGCGTACGATCGCACTGCAGCTCCGGAGCGGCAGGGAGATACTGCCGGTGGTCCCAGTCGTGCGTCACTTCCAGGAAGCTGCAGAGCGCGTCGTGCACCATCTGCGTTCCGCGGAGTTTCCCGTCCAGGGCGTGGCCCGCCACATGCGGAGTCGCGATATCCGCCACGTCGACAAGCGAAGGGTCGATCCCGGGCTCGCCGTGGTACACGTCGAGGGCGAGCGCACCACTCCCCCATCGACGCCATGTCCCGGCCGCTTCCGCGTCCAGCACCTCGCCCCGCGAAGCGTTGATGACGGTCGCGGCGTCTGACATCAGCGCCAGCCGTCGCTCGCCGATCAGCCTCCGCGTCGGGAACGGCGGAGCGGATGTGAGCGGCGTGTGCAGGGTGAGAATGCGGCAGTGCAGCAGTTCCTCGAGCGGGGAAAAGGGTATGTCACCCCAGGGCAGCGGCGTTTCCCCGCGCTGCTCCCGCGGAGGATCGTTGAGGACAGCGCGCAGTCCGAGCGCGCGTGCGATATCGGCGACCTGCGTGCCGACATGTCCTATCCCGACGATACCGATATCCGCACCGACGAGATCGGTACGCTTGCGGAAATGGAGTTCCAGCAGGACGGCGGCAAGCCATTCCGCAACCGAACGGGCATTGCTTCCCGCAGCGGAAGCCCACGCGATGCCGGCGCTCTCGAGCCAGTCGAGTTCCATGTGATCCGTCCCTGACGTCGCGGTCGCGACGAAGCGGACGGCACTGTCCTCCAGGAGGGAGGCGTCCACGTGCAGCGTCGAGCGGCAGAGAAGCGCTTCGGCGCCCGCGAGCGCAGCCTGCCGTTCGGCAGCATCCCGCACGTCAAACAGCCGCACGCTGCCGATTCCTTCACAGGCCTGCTCAACAAAGGGAATATTCCTGTCCGCCGCTATGATCATCGCCGCAGTCCACGCACTTCATCTGTTCGCTTTCGCCTAACATACACTTTGCCTGGATAAATGTCATGTGAAAAGCGATGGCGCGGTTGTGTCTCCCCTCTCTGCACCCACGATCACCAGCGCCAGCACCGGACGATATTTCCCTGCCGGCGCACTTGACATGTAACTTTTGGGGATATAATATGTCCTATATACACTCGAACAGTCCACTCCCAATCATCCACAGGTATTTGATGATGGAAAGCAACAATTCCCTCCTGTCCGGCACGCGCGAGACAATGGCGGCGGGCGGCACCGCGGAAGTGGCGGCGGCACCGGCTCGGTCCGAGATCGCTCGCATGCACAAGGCGGTGCTGGCCGAACGCGAGGCCAGTCTCAAGGGTCGGGCAGAGCCCGTGGCATTGCCGCGCCTGGTCACATCCGGACTTGACCCGTACACCCCCGACGCTGAAAAACCCTGGGACAAGCAGCGTGCAGGCTACCTCCTGCGCCGGACGCTGTTCGGCGCCACGCGGACCGAAATCGACATGGCGCTCGGCAAAACGCCGGGTGAAATCGTTGACATGCTCCTCCTCGCAGGAAGCGCACCTTCAGCACCCGACAGCTGGGTCAACGATGACTACTGGTACGACAACACAAACAACGACCGCACAAATCGCGACCGCCTGCAGGAGCTGCGCGAATGGTGGACAGGGCTGATGCTCAACCAGGAGTTTTCCATCCGCGAGAAAATGACGTTTTTCTGGCATGATCACTGGGCTACTGAGGCCCTGACGGTGCGTCAGCCGCATTTCAACTACTGGTTCAACGATCTCTTCCGCAACAACTACCTGGGCAATTTCAAGCAGATGGTCAAGGACGTCACCATCGCGCCCGCCATGCTGATTTATCTCGACGGCTGGTATAACACGCGCAGGCGGCCGAACGAAAATTATGCCCGCGAGCTCATGGAACTGCACACGCTGGGAGAAGGAAACGGGTATACCGAGGACGACATACAGGAAGCCGCCCGCGCACTCACGGGATGGACGCTGAAG
>CAJXSA010000234.1 GCA_913060595.1 uncultured Ignavibacteria bacterium | reverse complement strand
GTGACTTTCGCCAAAACCGGTTAAAACAAGCTGGTTTCCAAAGCTATTTCCACGCATATGATTATTCTCCCGTTCTGTTCGGACTGCGCAGCAGCAGCGGGTGGTCGTCCGCCGGCGCGAGACCCCAGAGTCTGCGCTGTGCACGCGCCTGCTCTTTGAAGAATGTCATTCCTGAATAGATGCGATCACAATGCTCAGGCGCACGCGCGACATCACGGTAGCGAAGATCAAGCCACGCGCGCGCGCGCGGCGCATGGTCGCTCATGGCACGTCCGCCGGAAGCGTCCACGACCAGCGTATATTCGCTGTCCGCGTGAGATCCCCATCCGTCGCGGGCACTGATGCGGTGTACCGGTCCCCAGCCGCGCGCATCGAGCGCGCGCGCAACCGCGTGCGAGACTCCTCCCGCGCCGAACACGGCCACGGAGCCACGGGTGACGCCGTCCGCTTCAATCTCTCGAAGCGCCGCCTCCATTCCCTCTTGATCCGTGTCGTACAGAAGAAAGCTGCCCTTGACATACGCCAGCGTATTCCCGGCGGGAAGATCCTGTTCGCAGCCCACGAAATTCGATTCCACCATCGCGGTTTTCAGCGGGGCGGTGACCGAGAGGCCGCGGAAGCCGAACTGTGGCAGCAGGTGCAGGCAATTGTCGATTTCCGACTTGTTCAGGGGAATCTTGAAATACGCAGCGCGGCCGTCACCGGCATGCAGGCTGAGCGCGCGGTGCAGGATGTCGCCGTAGCTGTGCTCGACGGGTTTGCCGACGACGCCGTAAAAGGTGTCAGCGGCCGGGGACTGGAGATGCGGCAGAAAATGGTCGATGCCCGGGGGATGCTGCGAGTACTCCTCGCAGCCGGTGGACAGGTAGTTGCTCTGATTCCGTCCATGCAGCCGCATGGCGCGAACCCAGTTCCACTGCTTGCCCTGGGGAAGAAAGGTGATGCGCCCGCCGTCCTTTTCGTACACTTTGTACAGCTGATAGGCGTAACGCAGTTCGGTCCAGGTCTTGACGCGGGGCGCGTACTTGAGAATGACGAAATCCTTCCATTCCGGCCATCTGCGCTCGATCCATGCGGGAAGGCTGACCAGGTGATCGAAGTATTCCCGGTAGACATCATCCGGATGCGTGCTCAGTATCAGCGGACGCGGTGCGAGACCGGTGAGATCGAGGCGTGACAGCAGGGTGCTGTCACAGTCGAACGCCGCAGCGTCACGCGCGCGCGCAAAGAACCCGTCTTCATCGCTACGCAGTGAGGCGAGCCAGGGGACATCGAGGGAAGGAAGATCGGTGAAGCGGTCTGAGCGGATTTCCACGCCTGCAAGACCGAAAAGCCGCACGTCAGCAGCAGCCCGGGGGAGGTCTTCGGCGTCGCGGGGCAGAACCCAGCTCATGCGCGCGCCCGGTGCTGCGACCGCGCCATCGAGCCAGTCGGCGAGCAGTCCGAGACGCGTGGCCGCTTCCGCTTCGCTGCAGCCGCGTTCGAGATGCAGGCGGACATGCGCGGCGCGCCGGTAGCGGGGTTCGCGGGTCTCGCGCATCCAGGAAATTTCCTCGTCCTCAGTTATTTCAGGACGCAGACGGTCGCGTTGTTCGATGGCATGTTCTTCCCAGCCGTCACGCGAGATCCAGATGATGCGGACACCGGCGGGAAAATGTTCGAGTCCCCCGCCCGCCGATATGACCATGCCTTCGGACTCGGAAAGCAAGGCATCGAGAGCCTCGGTTTCCATGCGCCGGAAGGACCGCTCATCGGTGGCGACCAGTTCTGCCGCGGTCGCGCCCTGCGTTGCGGCGATGTGCTCGTCGAGATCGACATGACGAAGCGCACGATGTGCGGCGAGGATTCGTCCAAGCGTGCTTTTACCGGTGGCGCGGTGGCCGATCAGCAGGAAGGAAGTATTCATCGTACCTGTCGCGTTTTGACCCTGTGCTGTCAGACAATATACCGCGCGATGCGCTTTACCCAAAAAATCCCGGGCACGGGAGCAACTTGCCTTTGAGTGTCGCGCGTGCTATAGTACAATACGTGTTTACCCGCGACAACAGTATTTGACGACGCAACCACATGAAGGAGGTATGAAATGGCTTTACCAAAATTCGACAAGGAATGGAACGGATTTCGCGGACACGTCGCTTTGAAATGGGACAAGCTGAGCGAAGATGATCTCGTAAAAGTCGAGGGAAACTTCGCTGAACTCGTCACGCTGATATCAAGCCGCTACAAGGAACAGAAGTCCGTGGTCGAGGCGAAGCTGCATGACCTGTATGCAAGCTATCTCGAGACCAAGGACAGGATCACGCAGGGAATTTCCGATGCGCGCGAGGATATCGGGACCCGCACGCAGAATCTGACCGACAACATTCGCGACAGGGCATCAGGATTTCAGCACAATGCCAGGGAAAAAATCAATCGCATTCGCGAAGAGAACATCGATCCGGCCGTTGAGAAGTCGGAGGAGTACATCAAAGTGCATCCGTTCTCCGCTGTTCTGGGCGCCTTCGGTGTCGGCATGCTGATCGGCAGTGTGATCGGACTTCTCACCTCACGCGGCGACGATTAACATCGCTGCAGGCGGCTGATGCCTTCGCGCAGCGTTTGTTCCGCTTTCGCGAAACAGAGACGCAGCATTGTCGTCCCTTCCTCGCTGTTCCGGTAGAACACCGAGGGAGGGATGACCGCAACCTGCCGTTCGGTCACGAGGCGTCGTGCACAGTCCACATCCCCCATGACACTGTCGTCCGGCAGTGACACCATCATGAAATAGGTTCCCTCCGGCACATGCGCGCGAAGCGTACTTTCCTGCAGTCCGTCGCGCAGCATGTTGCGCTTGTTCTCGTAGAGTGCGCGAAACTCCGGGAGGTAGCTCTCGAGCTGATCGAGCGCGTGCGCCATTGCATGCTGGCCGGGCGTGTTGACGGCAAACGTGGCGAATTGATGCACGGTGCGCACGGCTTCCGTAAGCTGCGCGGATGCCATGGCGTAGCCGATTTTCCAGCCTGTCACCCCGAAGGTTTTTCCCGTCGAGGAAATCGTGACCGTGCGGTCGCGCATGCCGGGAAGACTTGCAAAAGGAATGTGCCTGCGATCGTCGAACGTGAGAAACTCGTACACTTCGTCGCTGAGCACGATCAGGTCACGGTCGCGCGCCACGGCGGCGACCGCGTCGAGTTCGTCGCGTGTGAACATGCGTCCCGTGGGATTGTGCGGATTGTTGACCACGATCATGCGGGTGCGATCGGTCACCGCGGCGGCCAGTGCGTCGGCGGATATGCGGAAGTCGGGTTTGCGGAGGGTGACACAGACGGGAGTGGCTCCTGCGAGCAGGCTGTTCGCGTAATAGCTGTCGTACCAGGGTTCGAACAGGATGACTTCATCGCCCTCCTCGAGCAGTGCGAGCATGGTGGAGAAGAGGGCCTCGGTGGCTCCCGCCGTAACGGTGATTTCGGCGTCGGCGTCCCATCGCAGATCGTAAGAGCGCTGCTGGTAGCGGGCGACGGCTTCGCGCAGCACCCGTGTGCCGGGCATCGGTGCATACTGGTTTTTCCCCGCGCGCAGCGCGGCGGTGAAGGCCTCCATGATCCAGGGGGGACCGTCAAAATCCGGGAAGCCCTGCCCGAGATTGACCGCCCGGTGTTTGGCTGCGAGAGCGCTCATGGTGGCGAAGATCGAAGGTTCGATGGCGTCGATGCGCCTGGTGAGTGGTGATCGCATTATGCATCCGAAGACTGTTGATCGGTGGTTTTCCTGGACTCGCGGCGAAATGCGAGGATGAGCAGTGAGACGAAACCGCCCCAGACTGATCCGAGCACTGCGATCATGGTCAAAAGCGCAGCGTCCGTCATGTGATTTTTCCCCTTTCCGCCCGGCGATTCCACCAGACAAAGAGTGCGAGAACGACGCCCCACTGCAGCAGCACGGTGCCGAGGCTCCATTCACTCCACGGATTGAGAGACTGCAGCCAGCCGTCGGAAGAGAGCGTCTGGCTGAGCCACCAGAGAAGCAGCACGATGGCTTCGATGAAGACGAAGGAAACCAGCCAGCGCCACCAGCGTCCCAGTCGCACATCGCTGTCGGGGGTATCCATGTAGGTGAGGCGGAAACGACGGGCGCCGTATTTGAGCACGGCGAAGGCGAAGAACAGGCCGGAGAGCATCAGCCCGATTCCCCAGACCGCATCCTGGTTGTTGAAGAAGGCCGGACTCAGCGCCGACGGAAGGCCGAACACCATTCCGCCGATGCCGACGATGACGACGGCCCGCTGGCGCGAAATGCGTCGGTCTACCAGCACCCGTGTCGCGAGTTCGACGAGGGAAACCAGGGATGTGAAGGCGGCGAAGAGAAGCGCGAGGAAAAAGACCGCCATGAAATACTGTCCTGCGGGAATCTGCGCGAAAAGCTGCGGCACCCAGATGAAGGTCAGTCCGTTGTTGCCTGCACCGACGATATCCGCCGCCGCATCCGGCTGTATCGAGAATATCGTTGTCAGCACGATGATGCCGGCCATGAGAGAAATGCTGTTGTTGCCGAAACCGAGCAGGGCGGCGTTGAGCGTGGTGTCTTCGCGGGCGCGGGCATAGATGGCGTAGACGAGCACCAGTCCCCATCCCGCACCGGTGTCCCACGCATTCTGTGTCAGCGCCTGCAGCCAGAGTTCGGCGTTCACCAGGTCGGCCCAGTGAACGGTGAAAAGGAAATTCAATCCGATGTGCGCGTCCGGCAGGGTGACGGCACGCAGCAGAAGAACCACGAGCAGGATGAGCAGGGTCGGAAGCAGGAAACGCGCGACCCGCTCGATGCCGCGGACGCCGTGATACACCAGTCCCGCGGCGGCGGCGACCATGACCACGTGCGTGCCGACCGCCTGCGTGCTGCCCTCGAAGGCGCCCCACAAGGAACCCGGTACCGTGTCGGGAATTTCTCCAGTGACGGCGGCGATGAAGAAACGCAGGCACCATCCCGTCACGACGGAATAGTAAAACATGATGGCGGTGGCGGTGAAGGCGACCCACAGTCCCATCCAGCGAAAACGGCTGCCGATGAGTTTTCCGAACGCGTCGACCGGTCCGGCCCGCATGGCCTTGCCCAGGGTGAACTCGATCATGAGGAGGGGAATGGACCAGAGCAGCAGGAATATGAGCCACGGGATGAGAAAGGTGCCGCCGTCATTGGTGGCGACGATGCGCGGGAAGCGCCATATGTTTCCCGTGCCGACAGCCATGCTCAGCATGGCCAGCATCATGGCCCAGCGTGACGAGAATGTCTCTTTACCTTTCAACAGCGCCCGCGCGTGGTGGTCGATACCGGGAAAAGTAGCAGAAATGCGGGAGAGTTAGAACCCCCGGACACATTCCGCGTGCACCTGCTCCGCCTGCCAGAGATGGCGGCGCGCATGCGCGGCCAGGAAACGCAGCCAGTCGTCCGCGTGGAGACGCAGCAGCGGCTGCACGGGCGAAGCGACGCGCATGCGGGGCACCCCCTGCCGTTCCATGCGCTCGATCAGCCCGAGAAAGGACTGCTGCTGTTTCTCGAACATGCTCAGTGTCTGGGTGAGTCCCGCGCCGGCCTGCGGTTCAAAGCGCGTGAACGTTTTCACCCGCAGCCGATAGGGTGGTTCCAGTGTTCGTGTCAGCCAGCGCGCGAAGACTCCCGGGCCATGTGCGCGGCGGCGTGGAGTCTGCCTGCGCTCCGCATCGTCCATCATGGACGTCAGACTTTCGAGATACGGATCCCCGGTGACGTTGAGATGGGCGATGCACTCCGCCATGGACCAGCGTCCGGGGGAGGGACGCTGCGCAGCGAGTTCTTCGTCCACACCTTCGAAGACCTCATGCTCACGTGTGATCAGGGCCTGGTACTGCTGGCGGATAGCGGAAACGTCGGACATGGAAACTCCTTTCCCTCATGCGGGAGGTGGAACAAGCGGAAACGGTCATGAATACGGAACAACGAAAGAGCCGAAACAGTTGACCACGAACGGCCATGCGGATATATTGCCCTGTGTCACCAATCGGAATGAGGAAAACATGAAACGATTCACACTTCCTGTCACCCTGCTGCTGGCGTTCCTGACGCTCACCTCCTGCACCGCGCTCAAGGACATTCAGCAGGCGATGACGAATCTTTCCCGCTGCAAGTTCAAGCTCGACGCGGTGGACAATTTTCAGCTCATGGGCATTCGTCTCGCGGACAAAAAAAATCTGTCTGATTTCAGCCTCACCGACGGGGTCAAACTGACGCGTGCGTTTACGAGCGGCGCATTTCCCGCTTCCTTCACGCTGAACGTCGCCGCCGTGAATCCGAATGACGGCACCGGGGGGACGCCCAAGACTGCCGCGACACTGACCAGCTTCGCAT
>CAJXSA010000233.1 GCA_913060595.1 uncultured Ignavibacteria bacterium | reverse complement strand
AAATACGGGCCATACCTGGAAGCATGGCCAGACAGGCGGGTATGCGACCTACCTGCTCGAGGACGGTTCGCTCCTGCGCCCCGCGTCACTTCCCAACGCGCAGCTGCGAGGGGCCGCGAGCGCCGGTCTTCTCGAGCGCATCGCATGGGATGGGACGGTGCTCTGGTCCTACCAGTACAGCGGTGCGGCATGGATCTCGCATCACGATATCGAGCCCATGCCAAACGGTAACATCCTCATGATCGCGTGGGAAGTGAAATCGGCGGCGGAAGCGGAAGCGCTCGGCCGGCAGAACGCACGCACGATGTGGCCGGATCACATCGTGGAGGTGAAGCCTCTCACAAACGGCGGCGGTGAAATCGTATGGGAATGGCATGCGTGGGACCATCTCATCCAGGACCGCGATGCTTCCAAGCCCGGGTATGGCGTCATCTCCGAACACCCGGAGCGCATCGATATCAATTTGCTGTCACAGTCAATGGGACCGGGTGGGGGTGACTGGCTGCACATCAACGGCATCAGCTATAACGCGAAGGATGATCTGATCGTCATCAGTTCGCATTTCATGAACGAACTGTACGTGATCGATCACAGCACCACGACCGAGGAGGCGAGGGGCAGCACGGGTGGGCGGCACGGGAAGGGTGGCGACATTCTGTACCGCTGGGGGAATCCGGCGAATTTCGGTGCGTCCGGTGCGCAGGTGTTTGACGTCGTGCACTGTTCGCTGTGGATTCCGGAGGATATGCCCGGTGCGGGAAACATCCTCGCGTTCAACAACGCCGCGCGCGCACGCGCCTCTGAAATCATCGAGATCGTACCCCCACGCGATGCGGAAGGCCGTTTCATCCGCACCGCGGGGGAGGCCTTCGGTCCTGGGGCGGCGATGTGGACATACAGCGCGGGATCTTCCTTTTTCTCCAATCACCTCGGCGGGAATCAGCGTCTGCCCAATGGCAACACGTTCCTCACAGAGGCCACCTCAGGTGATCTGCGTGAGGTCGCGGCTGATGGAACCGTGGTGTGGGAGTACAATTATAGTCGCGAGATCGCACGCGCCCTGCGGTACGGAAGGGATTATCCCGGCGTGTCCCGCCTGACGACAACGGGAGCGGGCGCACTGGCGGAATCGCCTGATTTGATGGCATGGAGCACCCCCAATCCATTTTCCTCTGTTGCCGTCCTTCATTTCCGCGCATCGGCAGCGGGCTCCATCCGCCTCGCAATCCATGACGGACTCGGCAGGGAAGTGCGCGTTTTTGATCGCGTGGCACTTTCCTCCGGAACCGGCCAGCTTTCCTGGGACGGCAGGGATGCGGTGGGACGGTCCGTCCCACCCGGAATGTATTTTCTCAGAAGCTATTCCGGTGACCAGGTGCATACGGCACGACTCATCCGGCAGTAGGCTGAGAACGCGACAAGAGAGATGACGCTTCAGCTTTTTCTCCCATGACGGAAAAACACTCGTATCCCGGATATTCGCATGACAACCATCCCGCATGTATCTCGAACCCGCATTGTCATCGCCGTGGCGGTGCTCGCAGCGACCGCGCTGGTACTCGTCCTGGTGCCGATACGCATTCCGCGTGATGCGACGGTATACGGGCGCATGCTTCCCGCGCGCGAATGGGTGCTGGTGCGTGGCAGCGGCGGCCAGCTGCAGGCACTGCTTCGAGAAAACGGCCGCGGCACAACCGTGCGCTACGCGGTGACCGAACCGTTGCGAGGGGATGCCATGCAGTTCGTCATGTCTTCCGATCTGCAGATGAAATCCGAGGTCGATGTGGGGGATACCCTCGGCTGGGTCCTTTCGCCTGAACTGTCGCGCGAGCTGACAGGCCTTCTCGGAGCTCGTGAAATCGCTGCTGCGGCGCTCGCGTCTGCGCGCAGCGGGGACAAACCGGCACAGGTGGAACTGGCACGCGCATTGCTGACGCAGGCTCGCGCCTCGTACGATGAACAACGACATCTTCATGAGCGGAACAGTGAACTTCACGCACGCAAGATCATCTCCGATCAGGAGTATCAGCAGGCGAACGATCGTCTGGAGGTGCTGCGATCCGGTGTCGATGCAGCGGAAGCGCAGCTGACCGCGGCACGCAGCGGTCAGAAAGACGATGTCGTGCGAGAGCACCGGGAGACCGTGGCCGCCCTGGATGCAGAGATCATGGCGCTTCGCAGACGACTGGGCAGCCAGACGTACACCGCTCCCATCCCGGGAAAACTATCCAGCGGATCGGCAGGCGACACGCTGCTCTGTCTCCGTGACACGGAAACACTGCTGGTGCTTCCGATGGACGTCGAAGACTGCGCACGGCTGCGTCGTGACGTCCCCGTGGCGTTTTCTGTTCCGGGTACGGGGCTCGGCGGCAGCGCCCGCATACTGCACGTGCGCGACGAGGTCCTGTACCTGCAGGGCAGACCGGTCTGTCTCCTCATCGCAGAGATCACGCCGACGAGCGCGGCATTGCGTCCCGGCCTCATCACACGTGCGGATGTTCCCTGCCATGCGCTCCCGCCGGCTGAATATCTGTCCCGTCTCTGGCATGGATTGTTTCACTGAACACCACGATCACTGATCATGCCCTATCCGAAGCTCGAATACAAGTACCTTCTCCCCGCGTCGAACGCCGACGTCCTTCGCCGCGTGCTGCTTCGACATATGCAGCTCGACACCTATGCGAGACGAGAAGAAGAAGGTGCATACACGGTCCGGTCCGTGTATTTCGATTCACCGCGCATGAGCGCATATCGCGAGAAGGTCGAGGGAGTGCGACACAGGCGCAAGTACCGGATTCGTGCCTATGCCGATGCGCCGCAGGATTCCATCGCCTTCCTCGAAATCAAAGAGAAGAACGGTGCGTATCTCACGAAGTATCGAAGCGGACTTGCGCTGGCGGAGGTCGAGGACCTCGTCCGGGATCGCGCCATCCCCAGGCACATTCGAGACATGTACGGGGACGGTATTCACCCGTCGAATGCCGGCATGTTTTTCAGGGATGTTGATCGCAAGGGCCTTCGTCCCGTGGTGCTCATCGTCTATGACCGTGAAGCGTATACTGTCGGTGACGCGGGCGATCTGCGTGTCACCATCGACAAGGGCCTGCGCTCGCTCCGCGTAACCAGTCCCGTCGCCTTCGGAGGCGCCTCCAATCACGTGCACGACGGCGAACTCTTTTCCGTCATGCGTCAGCATTACATCCTTGAGGTCAAGTTCACTCGCGGGGTGCCCGGCTGGCTGCGCAACGAACTGCATCTGCAGAGGTTGCGGAGGCTCGCACTTTCAAAATACACACTCGGACTCGACGCACATGCTCACTGATTTTCAGAACCTGGACTTCTTTCCCCTCACGGTCGGCGATATCGTCGCCAACCTGCTTATCGCTCTGGCCTGCGGCCTGTTCATTGCATGGCTGTATCGCCGCACATCGACCGCCCCGGGATTCCCGCCTTCCTTCCTGAGTTCGATGGTGCTTCTCACGCTTATTACCGCGATGGTCATCATGATTATCGGCAACAGCCTTGCACGTGCGTTCGGATTGGTCGGTGCCATGTCGATCATACGTTTCCGCACGGCGGTCAAGGAAACGCTGGACATCGTCTTCATCTTTTTCTCCCTTGCTGCCGGACTGGCAGCGGGTGCGGGAGCGCAGGCAATCGCCATCGTCGGCACGCTCATGATTGGTGCGGTTATCTACACGCTCGCCCGCGTACCGGTGCTCACACCGCAGCGAAAGGAGTATTTCCTTCAGTTCAGTTATGAGTCTGAGAGCGACGACGATCCGCCGTACCTGCCTGTGCTTCAACGATGGTGTCGTCGCCACCGCATGGTCAGCGCCGCGGCGGGACGGGGTGAGGGAGCGATGCAGTTTGCGTTCTTTGTTCAGCTGCGTGATCCGGGTGACAACCAGGCGCTTCTGCGCGCGCTGCGCGCGCTGCCCGGCGTGACACACATCACTCTCGCCTTCGACGACGAGCAGTTCTGATCCCGGGCGTGCCGGTACGTCTGCTGACGCTCTCCCGGTTGCCTTTCATGCGGCAGAGCGATAGATTCGGTCATGGTTCTGCTCATCCTGATCTGCGTGTTGATTCTGATCCTGTCCTTCCTCGCATCCAGCATGGAAGCGGCGCTGTTTTCTGTCACACAGATACAGATAGAGCAGATGGCGGAGCTCCGGCTTCGTTGGGCCGAGCGGCTGCGCATGAACAAGGAGAGCATCAGGGACTCCATCGTCGCCATCGTCATTCTGAACAACCTTTCGAACATCGCAGGCTCCATCATCGTCGGCGCACTGGCGGTGGAGGTGTTCGGGGATATCTGGGTCGGTGTGTTTTCGGCGGTCCTGACCTTTGTGATCATCCTGCTCGGCGAGGTCGTTCCAAAGACCATCGGCGAGAGGAACGCCGCTGATTACGCGCGGATCACGGCGCCGTTCGTGTTTTTTCTGCGCGTGCTCTTTCACCCTTTCGTTCTGCTCATCAATCTGCTGACGCGTCCCATTGGCAGCGATGAGCCCCAGCCGCAGCTTTCGGAGGATGAAATCACCGTGCTCGCGCGTCTCAGTCACCGTGACGGCAATATTCTGGAAATGGAGAACCGCCTGATTCGCCATGTCTTTCAGCTTGACGATATCATGGCGCGTGAGATCATGACGCCGCGCACGGTGGTGTTCGCGCTGCGGGCGGACGATACGCTGGAGAGTGTGCGCAGGGAACTGTACAATGCGTCGGTGAGCCGTATCCCCATTTACAGCGAGGACATGGACGATATCATCGGGCTTGCGCACATCCGTGACCTGCTCGCCGCACTTGCGAAGGGGAAGGGAGACAGGGAACTGCGGGAGTTTGCCGGTGAGGTGTCCTATGTCCCAGATACGGCGAAGCTGAACGTGCTGCTGAGCGATTTTCTCAAGAACCGGGAGCATCTCTCTGTCGTCGTCGACGAACACGGCGGCATGGCGGGCGTTATCACGCTCGAGGATATTCTCGAACAGCTCGTCGGTGAAATCGTCGACGAGCATGACAGGGATGTGGATCTTCGCGTGCGTGCGCGCATGCTGCAGGAGCAGCATGGCCGCAAGGATTACGGCGCGAAACGGTAGGCGATTCCGCCGCTGAATATCATGTGCTTTGCGATGCCCGTGCTGGCGAACACCTGCATGGGGCCGAGATGTGCGGTCACGCCGATGGTGGCTTTCATCGCATTGTCGCTCAGGCTGACCGGGACGGTCTGCGGATCGATATCATACCCGATCTCGTCCTTGATATTCTGCGGGAGGGTGAAGGTATAGCTTCCTTCCGAACTCAGCGATTCGAAGGAGAGTCCGACATAGGGCTCGATCCAGCGCCAGCGACGGCTCGCATGCAGGTTGAAGGCGATCAGGTCGGTTTCGGCTTCCAGTTTGGCACGCGTCACGCCCACTTCGTTGGTTATCGAGCTTGTCTGGTAGGCAATCTGCAGGGCGGCGTTGAACGGAGGATCGTCCAGCCAGTTCGTGAACGCATGCTTGACCGCGATGCCGAAGAAGCTGAATTTCCCGACGTTCTCATCGAACACGACGGGCGGGATGTAGCGGAGGAGCAGTTCCGTGCTGTAATACGACCCGATGGTCAGCTGCGGTACGGCGGCGACCACGTAATCCTGGTTCGTGCCGTCGGTCAGTGAAAGCTGATTCGGCAGACGCGCGAGCGTTGCGCTGTCTATTCCCGCCACGTTTTCGCGGATATAGTCCTTCGGTATCGTGAATCCGTTGCCTTCGTCTCCGAACACCGTTGCAGTGCGTACCTCCGTTTCGAGTTCTCCCGCGGCGACTGCACCGCGCAGCTGCGCCTTGAAGTAATTGAGCTGTATGACGCGCAGCCACGCTTCGGAAAGCGGGGGATGAGGATTGGGCTGATCTGCGAGCGGCAGTTTCCCTGTGAATGTGCGCTCATCGTCGAGGACGAACGCAAACATGCTGCGAACGGAAATATCGAAGTAAAAGCTGTTGTCGCTCGGGACATAGGCGCTGTTGTAGAATGCGTCATTCGCACCCACGTTGGTGACGATCACGAGCGGGCTCATGAAGCCCGTCGCATTCGCTTCGAACAGCTCGCGGGAGTAGTCCTCGAGCAGCGCCTTGGTGTCAATGTCCACCTGCGCGTGCGCAGGGATTGCGGCGAGAAACAGCAGAGTAAACAGCACTCGTTTCATGAGAACTCCTTTCAGAACGATAGACCGACGCCGAGTACGAGATTGTCCATCTCACCAAAACTGTATTCCGCGGTAAGGTCGAGCAGTGGGAGCAGGGTGAAGGCACCGCCGACGGAGAGCCGCAGATTGCGCCGCCGGAACTCCAGCGTGATGTCCTCCGCGGGTTCTCCCGCCTCTGCCGGTACGTATGTGTACGACACATC
>CAJXSA010000232.1 GCA_913060595.1 uncultured Ignavibacteria bacterium | reverse complement strand
AATGTCAACGATGATCTGCCTCTCGAGCAGGTCGAGTTCCCGTTTGTCCCGGGTCTCCATGTGAATCCGGACTCCACGGCACTCAACGGTGACACGAGTCGTTGGAGCCCGACGAGCTGCCAGCCGCATTGGATCGTCAGCGGTCCGTTCCGTCTCAACCTCACCAAGCTGAAAGGCGGCGGTGTTGAGATTGATCCGATGGCCGGTGACCCGGACATCAATGTGAAGGTCGGTGAAGAAGTTTGCTTCACCCTGACGGCACGCGATGAGAACGGTAACATCATTCGTGACTGGGATTCCCCGAGCAAGAACAATCCGGCCACCACGCTGACCCTCGTCGGTTCCGATGCCAATACGGACTCGAGCCAGGCGAGCTGGAATGCTGATCCGGAAGGTTACACGTTCGCCCTCATCACGCAGGATGGACAGGCTCTCACGCAGATCAGTGACAACGAATGGTCGGTCCCGGCCTCGGCATTCAAGGACGGTATCGCCATCATCTGCATCGTTCACACGAAGGCCCTCGACGGTGTGACCCTTGAGGTCAGCCCGGTCGTTGCCAACCTCAACCAGACTTCCGCGACGATGAACTTCGACGCTGACGAAGTCACCAACTACCTCGTCGACCTCACCGGTGCGCCGGCCGAGACCGACGATGACGTCTACCTCCTCCGCCGTTACGAAATCGTGGTGTCGCCGCGCGACCGCTTCCTCAACGTCGTTGACGATGAGACTGTCCGCACCGACTTCACGGCTCGTTTCCCGGGTGAGTTCGACCAGAATCAGCCTGGACTCTCCGACATCTTTGCCGGTTCGGTGTTTATCAAGGGCACGACGAATTACTTCCTCGCGTCCCGTATCCGCCGCATCGACTCTGAGAACGAAGAGCGCCAGTGGGTTGAGGCATATGCCTCGAACGACAACATGATCAAGGGACGTACGGCTCCGTACCAGATCCTTGACCACGCTCCCAATCCGTTCGCACTTCAGGAGCCCGCCGACAATACCGAGTGGAATCTTGACGCTGCCGCGAATCAGGAGCAGTTCACGTGGGTCAAGGCTGCACCGCAGGATCCGTACAACCAGATCCAGATCAGCCGCTTCGATCCGGCTACCTTCTCCGATGAAGTCACCTACACGATTCGCTTCCTCGACGGCGTCTCCCTGACCCGTGCACAGGAATTCGAGTCCGACAACAACGGAATGGACGCGACGTTCACGAGCAATCATGGACAGCTCGCAGGCCTGATCGACGTGATCTCTGGTATCCCGACGACCAAGGAACTGGAAGTTGTGTGGTACGTGAAGGCGACGGACGGTCTCTATACGACCGAATCCACCCCGCCGAACAACGATCCGCAGAACCGCCCCGGATTCCGTCTCAAACTGGTGAAGCGTGGTATCCTGAGTGTCAACGATGGAACCACCCCGGCGACCTTCTCGCTGGACCAGAACTATCCGAACCCCTTCAACCCGACGACCACGATCAGCTACTCGCTGCCGAAGTCCAGTCAGGTTACCCTGGTGGTCTATGACCTCCTTGGAAACCAGATCAAGACTCTCGTCAACGAGAACCTCGACGCCGGTTCGTTCAAGGTTGTGTGGGATGCCACCAACGACATGGGCGTGCAGGTGCCTTCGGGCAACTACATTCTCAAGATGGTTGCTGGCGACTTCGTCCAGACTCGCAAGATGACTCTGATGAAGTAATCGGCTAGGGAAGGTATTCACCTCCCGACACAGCATCCCGTCCCGCTCTGCGGGGCGGGATGCTTTTTTTTTCTCACCACTCTCCTATATTTGGCACTATGACTCTTACTGACCGCATCACGTATCTGATCAATATCCCGTCTGTCACTGGCGATGAAACTGCGGTTCTGGAATACCTGGAAACCGTCCTCGCAGGCATGGGACTCCCCGTACAACGTGAAGAGGTAAGCGGCACGCGATGGAATCTGTACGCGGGCTGGGACGACGCAGAACCTGTCGTTTTCTGCACACACGTGGATACCGTGCCGCCTCATTTCAACGCATCGGTAAAAGATGGACGTGTGAGCGGTCGCGGCGCCTGCGACACCAAGGGTATCATTGCAGCGATGCTCGCAGCTGGAAAGAAACTCATCGCCGCAGGGAAACAGCCGTCATACCTGTTTGTCGTCGGTGAGGAAACCGACAGCATCGGGGCGAAAACCGCGGCCGCATCTGAACGCAGCGCGCGTGCCATCGTCGTTGGTGAACCGACAGACAACCACCTCGCGACCGGTCACAAGGGCGTGCTCAGCTATACCCTCCGGACCTCCGGTGTCGCGGCGCATTCTGCGTACCCGGAACGGGGTTCCTCCGCAGTACATCTGCTCCTGGATCTCATAGGCGAAATACGCACGCGCGACTGGGGGAAGAGTCCAGTGCTTGGAGAGGCCACGCTCAATATCGGCACGCTGGAGGGAGGCGTCGCCATGAATACCTTCGCTCCCGAAGCGACGGCCACCTGTATGCACCGCATCGTCGACAATGCACGGGAGCGCAGGGAAGAGGTGGTTGCACTTATCGACGGACGGGCGGACATCTCCTTTCACTCCGTGTCGGAGCCGCAGCTGCTCGTGACGGTCGATGGTTTTCCGCAGAAAGCGGTGAATTTCGGAACGGATATTCCCTATCTTGCATCCATGGCTCCGTGTCTTCTGCTCGGTCCGGGATCCGTGCACGAAGCCCATACCGCGCATGAATCCATTGCGATCGCGGAAGTGGAAGAGGCGGTGGATCTGTACGTACGACTGTTTAACGCGCTGACGGAAACAGCATGAGCACGCCATTGCGCATCGCACTCATCGGCTATGGACGCATGGGCAGGGAACTGCATGCCCTGATTCGGGAGCGGGAATGGCCTGAACCTGTGATTATCGATCCGCGCGTGAAAGGGGCGAATCCCTCCGTCGCCGAGTCATCTCTCGATGCGGTCGATGCGTGCGTCGAGTTCACAGAGCCAGCGCAGGCAGCGGATAATATCATCGCAGCCCTGCAGCAGGGCGCTTCGATTGTCACTGGCAGTACGGGCTGGCAGGAGAGAAGTGAAGATGTGCGCCGCGCCGCCAGCGAGAGCACCGGCGCGGTGCTGCATGGCAGCAATTTTTCCCTGGGTGTCGCGGTGTTCAATGCCGTCGTGGCACATGCCGCGTCACTGCTGTCCCGCTTCCCGCAGTACGACATCAGCCTGCATGAGATTCACCATCGCGGCAAGAAAGATATTCCCAGCGGCACCGCACACATGCTGGCAGAAAGCATACTGCGCGGTCACACCGGGAAAAAACGCGCGACCCTGCTTCCGGAAAACGGTCCCTTCGACGAGGAGACGCTGTATCTCACGGCTGCCCGGATCGGGACGGTGTTCGGCGAACACATGGTCACGGCCGACTCCGCTGCGGATGAAATCCGTCTGCTGCATCGCGCCAAGGGACGGCGCGGATTCGCGGAAGGCGCGCTGGCAGCGGCGGAATGGCTGCAGGGTAAAACTGGATATTTCACGCTCGAGGACATGATTCATGACATCATTACGGCTTAGCGGACTCGGCACCGCCCTGATCACTCCGTTCACGGAAGACAACCGCGTCGACATCGAAGCGGTCCGTCGCCTCGCGACACGGCAGATCGACGGGGGCGTCGACATGCTCGTGCCCTGCGGCACCACCGGTGAAACGGTCACACTGAGTGCGGACGAATACGAACAGGTTTTGCGCGCAGTGGTCGAAGCTGCCGACAGTCGGGTTCCTGTTATCGCGGGTGCCGGATCGAACTCGACGGAGAAAACCATAGAGACGGCGCGCATCGCCGTGTCCTGCGGCGTGGATGCGCTGCTGGTCGTTGGTCCGTATTACAACAAGCCCACGCAGGAAGGGTATTACCAGCACTTCCGAACCGTCGCCGAAGCGGTGGATGCTCCCATCGTGATGTACAACGTACCTGGACGCACGGGCGGCAACATCGCGGCGCAGACGCAGCTGCGCATCGCAGACATCGACAACGTCGTGGCGGTCAAGGAAGCCAGCGGTGATCTCAGCCAGCAGTACCAGGTGCTGCGTGGGAGACCGGACGGCTTTGCCGTGCTCTCGGGTGACGACAACCTCGTGCTGCCGCAGATCGCTGCCGGACTCGACGGTGTCATCTCCGTCGCATCAAATGAAACGCCGGACGAGTTTGCGCGCATGGTGCACCTGGCCATGGATGGTGATTTCGATTCCGCCCGCGCCATTCATTTTCGTCTCCTGGACCTGCTCGAAGGCAATTTCATGGAGTCGAGTCCCATCCCGGTGAAAAGCGCGATGCACATGATGGGACTCTGCGGTGACCGCGTGCGTCTGCCCCTCGTGCCCATGCAGCCGGAGAACAGGGAACGGCTGCGCCGCATTCTTGTTGCACTCGATTTCGTGCGGGAGTGAAATCCCTCGTCATTCCAGAGCGACTGAAGCAAGGCGACCTCATTGGATTGATCGCTCCATCGAGTCCCACACCGCGTCCTGAACGGATTTCCCGGGGAATATCGTACTTCCTTTCTCACGGGTATTACGTTCGACTGGGGGGCAGCGTGGAATCGCAGGACGGTTACCTCGCGGGATCGGACCGTTTGCGCGTGCAGGACATCCATGACATGTTCACCGACAGCCGCGTGGGTGCGATTCTCTGCACGCGCGGGGGATACGGCGCAGGGCGCCTGCTCGACCTTATCGACTACGATCTCGTTCGCGCTCACCCGAAAATCCTGGTGGGATTCAGCGACGTGACCGCACTGTCCATGGCAATGCTCGCGCGCAGCGGCCTCCTCACTTTTCACGGTCCCATGGTCGCGGCGGAGTTCGGCGGAACACCTACCGAGATTGCAGAATACGCCTTCTGGAACACTCTCACCCAGGGGGTATCCCAGCGCATGCTCTCGCTCGGGGAAGAAGGAAGCATGCGAGACGGCGTGGCGGAAGGCACACTGATCGGGGGCAATCTCGCCGTCTACTCCTCCCTCGTGGGCACACCGTACCTGCCGGATCCTTCAGGCGGGATTCTCTTTCTCGAGGATGTCGGGGAGAGCACGTACCGACTCGACCGCATGCTGCTTCAGCTCAAGCATGCCGGCGTGCTCCGTGCGGTCGCCGGCGTCGTGCTGGGCAGTTTCACCTCTATCCCGGACACTGTGCCAGACAGGGAGCTGGAGACGGTGCTCCGCGAGTACCTCCTTCCGTTGAACATCCCGGTCATGACCGGTTTCCCTTTCGGTCACATCCAGGACAAGGTGACGCTCCCGCTCGGTGCGCAGGTGCGCCTCGACACAAAAAAACGACAGCTCACGGTGCTGCAAGCTGTCGTTTCCTGATTCGATCCGACCCGCGATCAACCGTGCGGGGAACCCACTCCTCTTTTCTTCTTCCGCTTCCATGCCAGGTGCACGAGCAGGCAGAGGAAGGCGAACAGGCTGACCATCAACGCGCGTGCGCCCCAGATATACGGCACGTCCTCGGGATTGACGGGGTTGCCGGTCGGGGTTTTATGCAGCATGAGAATGTCCCACGCGTCCTGGTAAAACCACACGCCCATGATGATGAGCAGGTACAGCGGGGTGACATATTTGATGACGTATTTGAAGATCTGCGGGACTTTGATGTCCGCACCCATGTTGATCTCCTCCCAGGCGCGGTCGATTTTGAAGACCCACGCGAAGAGAATGATTTCGATGGTCGCGAAAACCACCAGTCCGAAAGTGCCCGTCCAGTAATCCATTTCATCCAGGAAGCCGTGGCCGAGGAAGAACACGACCGGCTGCACGCAGATGATGACCAGCGCGGCGAGGGAGAGCACGGCACGTCGGTGCGTCATGCCGAACTGGTTTTTCAGGAAGGCGACCACAGGCTGGCCCATGGCCACCGAGGACGTGATGCCCGCCACAAAGAGCAGCATGAACCAGAGCGCGCCGAACAGCTGCCCGAGCGGTATCTGCCCGAAGATGACCGGCATGGAAACAAAACCCAGATCGAAGGCGCCGCCGGAAGCGATGACTTTCGTCATGTCGAGACCGAAGAAGGCGACGGCCACAGGGATGGCGATGCTGCCGCCGAGCACGACTTCGACGAATTCGTTGGTGGCGGCGGTGGTCAGTCCGCTGAGAGCAATGTCGTCCTTCGGCCGCAGGTAGCTGGCGTAGGCATGTATCGTGCCCATGCCCACGCTGAGGGTGAAGAATATCTGTCCCGCCGCGGCGATCCACACGCTCGCCTTTCCGAGTTCACTGAAATTCGGTTCCCATATATATGACAGACCGTTCGCGATGCTGTTTTCCGGCATGGTGGCGTCGGGCACACCGAGTGTGAACACGCGCACGAGCAGGATGACGGCGAAGACGAACAGCATGGGCATGGCAAACTTC
>CAJXSA010000231.1 GCA_913060595.1 uncultured Ignavibacteria bacterium | reverse complement strand
TTTTCCCTTCCCGCGTAGCGCAGCTGCCACTCGCGCGTGACTTCCTCTTCGAGGATTTCGAGTATGTCCTTCTCCTCCAGCGCCCGCACCTGCGCCGAGGAGGCGCGCGCCTCCTTCGCCAGCGCCGCCATGGCTACTGTGCGCGCGCCCGCCTGGTAATGCTTCCAGAGCGTGGCGATGATGTTGACCTGCTTGGGAGCGCGCTTTTCCATGATGTCCATCAGCTCGAGCACCTTTTCCCGCCGGTTCCACGGGGGCAGCAGGCGCGCCACGAGCACGGTTTTCGGGCGCACGGCGGGACGGTCAATCACCGACTCCACCTGCACGATGCCCTCCATGAAAAGATCGCGCAGCTGCGCGCCGATGCTTTTCACATCCGCCCGCTTGCGCAGTTCCTCCTCTGTCATCACGGCGCCGGTGCGCAGTGCGTCGACGATGGCCGCTTTCGTTTTCGACCGGCCCACCACACGCGCGATCTCCTCCTCGTCGTCGGTCTGCAGCGACACGTGCCGCTCGCTGTCGACGTCCATCCCCTGCGGCAGCGCCGCCTTGATCGCTTCACCCAGTCCGCAGTGATAGTACCGATGCACCCAGTCGCAAAGTGTCTGCACTTCCGGCGTGATCACCGGATCGGCGTCCAGCACCTGCTGCACGGCCTTGACGGCGAAATCCGGCATGGACCCGTGCGTCCGAATCACGAAGCCCATCACCAGGCGGCGTCCCAGCGGCACCATGACGCGCATGCCGGGCGTGAGCGCGTCCAGACCGTCGGGAACGGCATAGGTCAGCGTGTCCTTGGGCACGCTGGGAACGGCGATATCTGCGTACAGTCTTTTGCTCATGACGGATGGCCGCGGTCGAAGCGCGGAACGGACTAAGATACGAGATTCACGGCGATTCTGCCGTTTCCCGCCCGGACACGCATCGACAATTCTTGCCGGACAGTCGACAAAAGCTGCACGCCGGAAGCCCACGGACGGAGATATTTGCGAAAACTGGCGAATATCTGGCAGTTTTCACTTTTGGCACGGTTGTGGATGCTACAGGGACAGAACAGCAAATACGCAACTCATCCATTCTCAGGAGTAATATCATGAAACGCATTCTTTCCCTCGCAGCACTGCTCGCATTCGCGCTCACGCTCACCATCGTCAACACCCAGGACAGCTATGCCCAGGGCAAACCGGCGGGCAAGGGCTTCGTCGACGCCAACGGCGACGGCTACAATGACAACGCGGCCGACGACGACGGCGACGGCATCCCCAACGGACGTGACGAAGACTACACCGGTTCCGTTTCAGGACGTGGCTTCGTGGACGCGGACGGTGACGGCATCAACGACAACGCCCCGGACCATGACGGCGACGGCGTCCCCAACGGACAGGATCCGGACTTCGAAGGACGCAGCGGCATGGGCAGCAAGGGCTCGCGCGGACTGCGCGGCGGACAGGGCACCGGCACCGGTGAAGGCACGGGAACGGGCACCGGCGACTGTGACGGCACCGGCCCCAAGGGCAAAGCCCGCCGCGGCAAGTAAATCGCATACCACGGGGCGAGCAAGCACTCCCCTCGGATAACCTCTCATGCGAAAAGGGCACCTCTCAACGAGGTGCCCTTTTTATTGCTCATGCCCGGATCAGCGGTTGCGCCAGTCCAGCTCGGGCTCGGGTTCGTTCGCGAGCACTTCCTCGATGCGCACCATGACGTCATCGTCGAGTTTGGCCACGACGTCGAGCGCCTGCATGTTCTCGCGCACCTGTTCGGGCCGCGAGGCGCCGGTGATCACCGTGCTGACATCCGGGTTCATCAGGCACCAGGCGAGGGCCAGCTGCGAGAGCGTGGCACCGAGTTCGTCGGCGATCTCCTGCAGCGTGCGCACCGTCGCAAGCTTTTCGTCCCAGCCCGCACCCATCAGGCGCTTGCGCAGCCAGCCGTATTCCGGCAGCGCGAGACGGCTGCCCTCGGGCACACCATCGTTGTACTTGCCGGTGAGCAGGCCCGAGGCCAGCGGACTCCATATCGTCGTCCCCAGACCGATGTCGCTGTACAGGCGCTCGTACTCGACCTCGACGCGCTCGCGCGTGAGCATGTTGTACTGCGGCTGCTCCATCACCGGGGGAATCAGGTGTTCGCGCCGCGCGAAGTCATAGGCCTCGCGGATGCGTTCTGCGCTCCATTCGCTGGTGCCCCAGTACAGTGCCTTGCCCTGCTGAATGAGCAGGTTCATCGCCCAGACGGTTTCCTCGATCGGGGTGTAGATGTCCGGCCGGTGGCAGAAGATCAGGTCCACGTAATCGGTCTGCATGCGCCTGAGCGAGGCGTTCGTGCCCTCGATGATATGCTTGCGCGAGAGGCCGCGGTCGTTCGGTCCTTCGCCGCCCCAGAAAATCTTCGTCGACAGCACGAGGTCCGAGCGCTTCCAGCCGACCTTCTTGATAATGTTTCCCATCATGGTCTCGGACTTTCCCGCGGCGTACGCCTCCGCGTTGTCGAAGAAATTCACGCCCGCGTCATAGGCCTCCACCATGCAGGCTTCCGCCGCTGCTTCGTCGACCTGGTCCCCGAAGGTCACCCAGGATCCGAAGGACAGCGCCGAGAGCTGCAGTCCGGTCATTCCCAGAAAACGATATTCCATGCCATGCTCCTCTATTTCATGTGCAACAGTTTCATCCCGTCGGACGAGGGCATCGGGTCGGCGCATGCCGCTCCGTCACCCGCGCATGCTTTACTGCGGTAGGGACAAGATAGGAAAACCCGCCCTGTCCTGCGAACCGCGCATTGCCGCTGCGGCAAAGTGCTTTCTATACCGACGTTGGGATGTGGAAAACCGCGACCGATTCTTTCAGCGGGGCAGTTTCCCGAACACCTTCCACAGCCAGCGGTGGAATCCGTGTATTCCCTTGACGGGTTCGGAGAACATCAGCACGCATTCGTTCGCGACAACGTCCATGTTCTGCTCGCGGCAGTATTCCACGGCGGCCTCGGATTGCGCGCCCTGCTGCATCCACACCCGCGTGATGCCGGCCTCCTTCGCCTCGCGCACGAGCTTCTCCGACTGCTCCGGTTTGACGACGAGGACGAGTCCTCCGACGCCGTCGGGCAGATCCTTCAGCGACGGCACGCAGCGTACACCGTCCACTTCCTCCGCTTCCGGGTGCACGGGATGCATCGCATAGCCCTTGCCCCGCAGTTCCTTCATGATGCTGTTGCCGAATTTCTTCCCGCTGCGCGACACCCCCGCGATCGCAAGCGAACGCTGCGCGAGGAAGGTGTCTATGCTCTGTTTGTCTGTCATGGTGCTTCACCAGGCGATGGTTATGCGAATCGAATTCCATAAAAAAATAGGAAAAAAGGAAAGATGGAAACATGCACCCCGATGCCATATTTCCATTTTTCCTTCTTTCCATCTTTCACATTCTTCACATCCTGCCTGGCAGGATATACTGCAGCAGCCGGATCAGCCCCGGATCGCGCAGGCGCGGACCGGCCTCGGCCAGGGCGCGACGGATGCGCGAAGCGTCGAAGATGTCGTCGTCGATGTCGAAGGCCCCGTCGCCCTCGGGCAGCAGGATGTCACAGGCGACCGAGTACCTGCGCCGGCTGAGGGCGGCGTGCAGGGCGGGCCAGCGCCGGGCGAGTCCGATGCGGTCGTACGCGCGCTCGAAGGCCACGGGCGCGCGCAGCAGCCAGGGGTGATCGGTGGGCCAGGAAAGGACGTCCGCGTACGAGCGCGCCATGCCGCGCAGCTGCGGTGCGCAGGCCGCCACGATGCGGTTCTGCGGCTCCTGCCGCCAGCGCCGCTTCGGATGCATGCGCGCGACCAGGTCCACGTAACGCCGGTCGAAATACGGCGACACGTAGCGGATGAAGCGGTTCTGCATGCCCGCGAGGTCGGTGACGTGCACGGGCAGGATGTGCCGCACGTACACGGTGTCCGCCGCACAGGCCGCGCTGTGGAATTCCGCCGGATCCGGCAGCAGGGCCTCGAGTGCTTCCATCGCGCGGCGCCGATACCGCTCTGCGTCGCGCACGTAGTCGAGCACGCCGTAGCGCAGTTGCAGGGCGGCGACTTCGCGCAGCAGGGAAGCTTTGTCCTTCACCCGGTGGGCCGCGTTGCGCATGAACAGCCTCGCCTCAATCCATGTATTGTTGCCGTCGAGCAGCAGGCTGCCGTGCCGGGCATAGCGCCGGTGTACCTCGGAGGCATGGATATTATTGAGCGGGGTGATGCCGTTTCCCGCGGCAAGGAAATCCTCCCGCTCCGCGGCAAGCGCGTGTTTCGCAGGCAGCTGCTCCGTGACATGCGTAACGCGCAGCTTAGCGGCCACCGCGCGCGCCACCGCGATGTCGTTTCCTTCCTGCGTGAAATGCGTGACCACGGTCGCATCCGGACGATCGGCATGCAGCACCGCCGCGATGGCCCTGCTGTCGAGTCCGCCGGTCAGCGCGGAAATGCTCGCGCCCCGGGACGCCTCGGTGAGCGTCCCCACCGCCTGACGGAACGCCGCGACCATGTCATCTTCCACGCCGGGATATTCCGCGGGACGCACGTCGGGTTCGTAATACTTGCGTTCCCGCCATGCGGCGCAGTCCTTGCCGCAGTCGATGTCCAGGATTTCCGCCGCCTGCATGCGGCGAACACCGGCAGTGGTCGTCCCGCTGCCGAACACTTTTCCGAATGCCAGGTACTGCGCATACCCCGTCTCGTCCCGCCGCAGGGGCGCGCGCAGGGCATGCCACCAGCGCAGGATATGAAGCGAGGTGCTGAAGCCGAAGCGGCCGGACTGCCCCGCGTAATACAGCGGCAGCGTGGCGAAGGGATCGGAGAGCAGGCGCAGACGTCCGTAGCGGTACGCGGCGGCGAGGAACATGCCGTTCGCCGCGGCCGCGATGTCGCTCTCGGACATGTCGGCCAGGCGCGCGGGCTGCGTCGCAAGCGCGCTTTCCTCGTACAGCATGCCGTCGAAGACGCCGTCCCCGGACTCCGTGAGCGTGGCGGGATATGAATACGTGGTGGAAATCACGCAGCCGAGCAGCAGGCGTCCGTCCGCGCTCATGCGCGCGAGCAGCTCCTCCCCTTCCCCGCAGCGCGCCCGCAGCTCCCCCTCCGCGCGACGCAGCTCCTCCCCGTCCGTGGAGTAAAATCCGAATATCCCGGTAGGCAGCATGACGGCAGCTTTCCGCTGTTCGTACTGAGGCAACAGACTGCGATCTGCAATCTGCCATTTGCAATCTGGTATTTCTACGCCGGCTTCAGTCCGGCGAACTTGAGCACGAGCGTCTTCTTGCCGACGGAGTCGAAGAGCACCACGCCGCGGGCCATGTCGCCGGTGCCCTGCACGGACATCAGCTTGCCGCGGCCGAAGGTGGCGTGAATGACATAGCTGCCGATGCTGATCTCGCCGTCCATCTGCGAATACGATTCGCCGCCGCCGAGCTGACTGTACTCCGACCGCTTCGGCCGGGGCTTGTTGTCGGGCACGCCGCCGCGGGTGCGGTGGCGTTGCGGCGCGCGGCCCATGCCGTTGCCGGCGAACGGGGCGCGGCGGCGCGTGCTCTCGCGCTGCACGACGCTCTCGTCGATTTCGTCGAGGAAGCGCGAGGACACCTGCTCGAGGCGCTCGCCCCAGCGCACGCGCGAACGCGCATGTGTCATGTACAGCTTCTGCATCGCGCGCGTCATGCCCACGTAGCACAGGCGGCGCTCTTCCTCCACCTCGTCGCGCTCGATGGCCATCGACGAGGGGAACAGCCCTTCCTCCATGCCGACGAGGAAGATGACGGGGAATTCCAGTCCCTTCGCCGCGTGCAGCGTCATCAATGTGACGGCGTTGCGCGTCTCATCGAGACGGTCGACGTCGGCCACCAGCGAAGCCTGTTCGAGAAAGGCCTCCAGCAGATTGTCGCCGTCCTCGGCCTCGAACTCGGTGATGGCGGAAAGCAGCTCCTGTATGTTGTCAAGGCGCATGCGGGCCTCGGACGTCCCCTCGTTCTTGAAGGAGGTGACCAGTCCCAGCTCGTCGATGAGCGAACTGACCAGCTCCCCGGCGGAGATTTCCCGGCGCAGGGAGGCGTATTTCTGCACGAGGCGCACGAATTCCTGCACGCGGCGCACGGCCGCGGTGCCCAGGCTGGGAACGGACGGTGCGTTGATGGCGGCTTCGAACACGGTGACACCCTCTTCGGCGGCGTAGTCGCGCAGGCGTCCGACGGAGGTCGCACCGATGCCGCGGGTGGGATAGTTGATCACGCGCAGCGCGGCCTCGTCGTCCTCGGGATTGACGATGAGGCGCAGGTAGGCGAGGATGTCCTTGATTTCCTTGCGGCGGTAGAATTCCACGCCGCCCACGATGGTGTAGGGAATGCCGCTGCGGCGCATGGCGTCCTCGATGGCGCGGCTCTGCGCGTTGGTACGGTACAGCACGGCGAAGTCGTTGAGCTGCAGCTTGCGCTT
>CAJXSA010000230.1 GCA_913060595.1 uncultured Ignavibacteria bacterium | reverse complement strand
GATCGTCGAGGACGGCAGACTTGCCGAGCTCTTTGTTGAGAGCGAAGAGAAAGAGCGTATGGTCGGCGACATCTACCTCGGCACGGTCGCCAAGGTCATGGCCGGCATTCAGGCGTCTTTCGTGGACATCGGTCTCGAGCAGGACGCCTTTCTCCATTTTTCTGACGTCGGGGACGCGTTCCGCGAGTATGCCACAATACCCGGGGACGATCGCGACAGGGACGAAGACCCCGACGACGATGAGGACGATGAGAAAAAGAAACGGGATGACCGACGCAAGCCGCGGCGCAGTCGGCGTCCCCCTTCCCAGGTCCAGCTGACGCGCGGACAGGAAATTGTCGTTCAGATTTTCAAGGAACCGGTGGGCAACAAGGGGGTGCGTGTCACCACCGAGGTGGCCCTGCCCGGCCGCTTCATCGTCCTGATGCCTTTCGACAACAAAATCGGGGTGTCCAGGAAAATCCAGAATTTCAAGGAAAAACGCCGCCTGCGCCGGCTGGTGCGTTCGATACTTCCGACAGGCTACGGCGTCATCATACGCACTGTCGCAGAGGGCAAGGCCGAGGACGTGTTGCGTGCGGATCTCGAAGCGCTCGTGCAGAGCTGGCGCGAAATCGAACGCAGCATGAAGAAATCGAATCCCCCGACGCTGCTGTACAAGGACATGAACACCTCGTCGAGCACCATGCGCGATCTCTTCTCCGAGGACGTCACGCGCGTGGCGGTTGATTCGCGCAAGATGTACCGTGAGATTCGCGCGTATCTCAACCTCGTCGCGCCGCATAAAGTCGACGTGCTCGAGCTGAACGGCGACCGCGTGCCGATATTCGACAAGTATGACATCGAGAAACAGATTCAGCAGTCCATGAGCAGGAAGGTGTGGCTCAAGAGCGGCGGCTACCTGATCATTGAGCATACCGAAGCCATGAAAGTGATCGACGTCAACAGCGGGCGGTATGCCGCCAAGCGGGAGCAGGAACTGAACTCGATGCGCACGAATATCGAAGCCGCCCGCGAGATCGCCCGCCAGGTGCGCCTGCGTGATCTCGGCGGTATTCTCGTCATCGACTTCATCGATCTGCTGCAGGAAGACAACCGGCGGAAACTGTACGAGGAAATGCGTCGCGAAATGCGCCGGGACCGTGCGAAATACACCATCCTGCCCGTCACGGAATTCGGGCTGATGCAGATCACGCGTCAGCGCGTGCGTGAGTCGGTGCAGATGTCCGTCAGTGAGACCTGTCCCACATGTTCCGGCACCGGACGCGTGCTGTCCAAGTCGTCACTGCTGACGCAGATCGAACGCTGGATGCGGCGTTTCCGTGTCAAGAGCAAGGACCTGCGACTCGTCCTGGAAGTGCATCCCACGATGGAATCTTTCCTCACGGAAGGCACTTTTTCCCACATTTCCCGGCTGATGCTCAAGTATTTCGCGCGCATCAAAGTCGTTGGTGACCACACGCTTCCCGTCGATGAGTTCCGTGTGATTTCACGGCGGAAGAACCGGGATATCACCAAGGAGTTCGCCCTCTGAGTCACCCCGCTTCCGGGCTGTGTGCAATGAGGCGCTAACTCGTTGTCATTAAACGTTTTCCGACGAGAAAGACCGGTGGATTTCCATCGGTTTTTTTTGTATATTTACGTGATGCATACAGTCACGGCGAAAGCGACGCGATGTGCGGTATTGCAGGCGCACATCCGCATGAATGCGCAATCGTCACACACAGTTTTTCCCCGCCACATACGAGCATAGCACCGGAGGACTTCATGAAATTTTCCGCAGTGAGCAGCGATCTGCACAAGGCGCTTTCGAAGATCATCAGCGTCGTTCCGTCGAAATCGACTCTGCCCATACTCGAAAACGTGCTCTTCGAACTTGCAGGAAACGAGCTGCGGCTGACGGCAAGCGATCTCGAGATTTCCATGACCGTCGCGCTCCAGGTCGGAGGAGAAGAGGACGGGAAAGTCGCGGTGCCTGCGAAAAAACTGAACGAAACGCTCCGGGCGCTTTCGAGCACGGACCTCATGTTCACGGCCGACGAGTCCAGTCACCGCATCGCGCTCAAGACGGATCAGGGTGAGTACAAGATGGCCGGGGAGAGTGCCGCGAATTTTCCCGAGGCCGAGGGGATACAGGAAGAGTTTTCCCTGCAGCTCGATACCGACCTTCTGCGCACCATCATCGCGCGTACCGTGTACGCCGTGTCGACTGACGATTTGCGTCCCTCCATGATGGGCGTGCTCTTCCAGTGGAAGGGGGAAGAATTTTACGCGGTCGCCACCGACGGTCACCGGCTTGTGCGCATCAAGCATGCCGGTGTGCTCGCGGAGGCCAATACCGAGGGGAATCGTGACGTCATCATTCCCGCCAAGGCACTGAACATCGTCTCGAAATCACTTGGAGACGGGGAAGTCACCGTGGTGTTCGGAAGGAGCAACGTGCGTTTCACCTTCGGGGAGATGACGCTGATCAGCCGCATTATCGACGAACGCTACCCGAACTACGAGAGCGTTATTCCCCTGGAGAACGACAAGGAACTGACCGTCAGCCGCGCTGCGCTCATCGCGGCGGTGCAGCGCTGTTCGATTTTCTCCAATGCCATCACCAACCAGATTCGCTTTTCCGTTTCGAAGGACGAACTGCGCGTTTCAGCGGAGGACGTCGATTTCGGCGGGGAAGCCCGCGAGGCCGTGCCCGCTGCATTCTCGGTGGACGAAGAACTGGAAATCGGTTTCAACGCGCGCTACATCACCGAGGCGCTGCAGCATCTCACCACCGATGAAGTGGATTTCTTCTTCAGCGCCCCGACCCGGGCGGGCCTGATTCAACCCAAGGAACAGAAGGAAGACCTGGAAATTCTCATGCTGGTCATGCCTCTGAGATTGAACGCCTGAACATGATTCTCAACCGCCTGCGTATAGTTCACTTACGTAATCACGGGCACACGGAAATCGAATGTCCCGACGGGACGCTTCTTCTCCTCGGCGAAAACGGGGCGGGAAAAACCACGGTGCTCGAGGCGGTGTCTTATCTCTGTTCTTCTCGCAGTTTCGTTTCTCATCAGGACAGGGGGCTGCTGCGCAAGGGTGAGGAGTATTTTCGCCTCGAGGGCCGCTTTACTTCCGCGGGCGGTACACGGCACGATGTCGCCGTCACCTTCAGCACGGAGCAGGGGCGCAAGCAGATCGAGCTCGACAACACCGCCCTCGCCGCTGCATCGGACCTGATCGGACAGTTCCCCATCGTGGCGCTCTCTCCGCAGCATCGGCCCATCACTGCCGGTGGTCCGGGCGAGAGGCGCAGTTTCATCGATTTCATCATCTCCCAGGTGCAGCACAGCTACCTGGAAGATCTGATCGACTACCGCCGCACACTGCGGCAGCGCAACGCACTGCTCTCGGACATGGAGCGCCGCCCGGAAGATATCCGCGGCACGCTGGAAGCCTGGGACGCCTCGCTTGCAGCGGCGGCTGTCCGCATCATGCGTCGCCGCGCAGCGTTCATCGAAGAATTTATCCCGTATTTTCAGCGAGCGATGGAAGGCGTCATCGCTGCACGCGAACAGGTGACACTGCTGTACCGCGCCACCGCCGAAATCGCGGCTGACGCTGACGATGCGGCGGACGCGTACAGGGCTCTGCTCGCACGGCGTTTCCAGACGGATCTCCGGAGAGGGAGCACCACGATCGGACCGCACCGTGACGGCGTCGACATTCTTCTCAACGGTCTCGATGTGCGCGCACAGGCGTCGCAGGGTCAGCACAAGACGGTGCTGATCGCGCTGAAACTCGCGGAGCATCGCTACCTCGACACCCATCTTGACGAGGCGCCGATTCTTCTTCTCGACGACGTGTTCAGTGAACTCGACGACGACCGCCTGGCTCGTGTGCTTCAGCTCGTCGACGGGGTCGGACAGACCTTCATCACGAGCGCAAACGCCGCGACACTGCAGCATTTCGCGCACGCACACGCAAACAATCTGACCCTGCGCATCAGCGAAGGTGAAGTTTCACACATGGCGGAAGTCGCATGAAAACCCCCTGGCATACCGCGCGACTGGGCAGAGCGCTGCAGCAGGCCCTCGAACGACAGGGCTTGTCGCGCGCTGTCAGGGAGCAGGAAGTGATCATCCGCTGGGAAGAAATCGTCGGGACCGCCATCGCCAATCACGCGGCACCCGAACGCATACGCAACGGAGTGCTCTGGATACAGGTCACAGACGCGTCATGGCGCCATGAGCTGCACTTGATGCGCGGCGGCCTGGTCGAGCGCATCAACAAGGCGCTCGGCGAAACGGTGGTACAGGAGCTGCGCCTGCGATGACGCAGATTCCATCTCCTTCGACCGCCGGGCAGGACACCATCGCGGCCATCGCGACACCCCCGGGTACAGCCGGCATCGCGGTGCTCCGCATCTCCGGCGACCGTGCGATCGCCGTCGCATCGGAACTGTTCGATGGCACCGACCTCAGTGAGGCGGCCGGTCATACCGCGCATCACGGGTATGTCCGTGACCGCGGGGGCGGCATGCTCGATGAGGTCCTGGTCACGGTGTTTCGCGCGCCGCACTCCTACACGGGAGAACACAGCGTGGAGATCAGCTGCCATGGCGGCAGTGTGGTATCGAAACGCGTGCTGCAGCGCGTGCTTGACAGCGGTATCCGGCACGCGGAGCCCGGCGAATTCACACGCCGCGCATTCCTGAACGGGAAGATGGATCTGTCACAGGCAGAAGCAGTTGCCGACCTCATCCATGCGCAGACCGACGAGGCGCATCGCGCGTCCCTGCAGCAGCTGGAAGGACAGCTCTCGCGTTACGTCGGCAATATCCGAGACCGCCTTTTGCATGCCGCAGGCATGCTTGAACTGAGCCTCGACTTCGTCGAGGAGGACGTGGATTTCCTTTCCGCGGCGGAGACCGCAAAGCTCCTCACCGAGGCGGGAGAGCAGCTCAGACGCGCCCTCGACAGTTATGCCGGAGGCCGCATCATCCGGGACGGCGTCCGTATCGCGCTCGTCGGAGCCCCGAACGTCGGGAAGTCGAGCCTGCTGAATCATTTCCTTGGCAGGCGACGGGCCATCGTGACGGATCAGCCCGGAACGACCCGTGATTATCTGGAGGAAGCGGTGCTGCTGCACGGAGAATATGTGCGGCTGATAGACACCGCGGGCCTCCGGCACACGGACGACGTGATCGAGCGGGAAGGAATCGCGATCGGCCGCGAAACCCTGCGCAGTGCGGATGTCATCTGCCTTCTCGCTGACGCACGCGATGGCCTCGATCCTGCCGAGGCGCTGCGTGCACAGCTGACGAAGGAAAGCGGTGGCGGAGAAGTGCTGCTGGTGTTCAACAAATGCGACCTCGCCGCCAGGGAAACCGTCGCGGCAATCGCAGGACAGGGACCGGTCATTTCGGTGCTCCGCGGCGACGGACTCCCGGAACTCTCCCGGCGTCTCGCGGAGCTGGCACGTGAACTGCATCGCGGCAGCGAGCAGGGCTCGGTACTCGTCACGAACATCAGGCACGCCGACTGCCTTCGGCGCGGCATCGCCGCTCTCGACGAAGCACAGCGGGCGGCATCCGAGGGCATGACGGAAGAAGTGCTGGCCGCGGAGCTGCGCCGGGCCATCGACGCGCTCGGAGAAATTATCGGTGTCGTCACGACAGATGACATCCTCAACGGCATTTTCAGCCGTTTCTGTATCGGCAAATGATTCATTCACATTTTTCATAGACGATCATGACAAAAGAACAGGAAGCGAAGGCGCGCCAGTATTCCGAAACAAGTATCAAAGTCCTCGAAGGACTCGAGGCCGTGCGCAAGCGTCCCGCCATGTACATCGGCGATGTCGGTGTTCGCGGTCTGCACCATCTCGTCAACGAGGTGGTCGACAATTCCATCGACGAGGCGCTGGCTGGATTTTGCGATACGATACGCGTCATCATTCACGAAGATCAGAGCGTGACCGTGGAGGACAACGGGCGCGGCATCCCGGTGGGTCCGCACCCGGTGAAGAAAATCAGCACCCTTGAAGTGGTGATGTGCACGCTGCACGCAGGTGGCAAGTTTGACAAGCAGACCTACCAGGTGTCAGGCGGATTGCACGGCGTTGGCGTCTCGGTGGTCAATGCCCTTTCCGAATGGTGCGAGGTGGAGGTTTCGCGCGACGGCAACGTTTATCAGCAGCGCTACACGCGCGGCGCACCGGATCACGAGATCAAGAAGATCGGCAAATCAAAGCGCAGCGGAACCAAGACGACGTTTTACCCCGACGCAGAGATTTTCAAAACCATCGATTTCCGTTTTGAAGTGCTCGAGGAGCGGCTTCGCGAGCTCGCCTACCTCAACAAGACTATCAAGATCACCCTGCGCGACGAACGCAACCAGGAAGAGGAAGTGTTCCACTTCAAGGGAGGCCTCAAGGATTTCGTGCAGTACATCGATGCGAATCG
>CAJXSA010000229.1 GCA_913060595.1 uncultured Ignavibacteria bacterium | reverse complement strand
AGCCTACCGCTTTTTTGACAAGTTCGAACAGGGAACGAACTGCAAGGCATGGCTGTTCAGGATAATGAAAAATTCCTTCATCAATATTTACCGGCGCACGTCTAAAGAACCTGCGAAGGTGGATTACAACGATGTCGAGGAATTCTATCACACGATTCGCGCGGAGTCGACGGACGCAAACGATCTCGAGGAGAAGATATTCTCAAATATTCTCGATGACGATGTTTCCACCGCGCTGGAGGCCCTCCCGGAGGAATTCCGAACTGTCGTCATTCTGTGCGACATCGAGGGTTTCACCTATGAGGAAATCGCCGACTTCGTCGAGTGTCCCATAGGAACCGTGCGCTCCCGTCTGCACCGTGGACGAAAAATGCTTCGATCACAGCTTTATGACTATGCGACCCAGCGCGGCTTCGAAGACAAGGAACGCAAAAAGAAAAAAGACGTACAGTCAGACGCCAGTCCCGCTGAGGAAAGTGCGGATCTCGGATAATGTGCTGCCTGTACATGATTGTGAACGGATGGCATTGCAGAAAGAATGGCAACACAGCAATACAACAACATGTCGGAAGAGCAGCTGAATGAATACATCTCAGCGCTCGCGGATAAGGATTCAAGCGGACTGACCGAAGAAGAGATCGATGTTCTTCAGCACGTCGTGCATGAACGTCCGGAACTTCTCGGGGAGTATCAGCTCAATATCGCGACCAAGCTGTGTCTGATGAAACACGCACGGCACACGCGTTGCCCGGAATCGACTGCCGAGTCGATCAAGACAATTCTATACCATGTGTATAAATCGCGACAGGCCTCCCTGTAACACTCATGCTCGAATCCGCATCGACCATTGTTGTCCCGGTAGATTTTTCCGCGGCATCGAAAACCCTGCTCAGTGAAGCGGGGAATCTCGCGGCCCTCTATGGGGCGGAGATTCATCTGCTGCATGTTTACCAGGACGTCTTTTCCGTGCTTTCGATGCGCACCTTCGATCTCAATGAAGAGGTTGTCGAAGAGGTCATGATCAAGGAAATGCGCGAGAAATGCGACACCCTGCTCGACAGTGTGGACATCAGTGTTCCTGTTACCATCGTCATGCGGAAGGGAGAGACCGCCGAAGAAATACTTGATTACATCAGCGAAGTCAAAGCGGACCTTGCTGTCATCGCAACAAATGCACGAAGCGGTTTTGAGCATTTCTTCATCGGCAGTATCGCGCAGCGCGTGGTACGCTCCGCACCCTGCCCCGTTGTAACCATCCGGGCAGCAACACGCAGCTAATCCCCCACGTACAATTTTTGAATGAATGATAGAGGTCCCGATGAGAACCTTTTTCCCTCTTGTGGCATGCACGTTCCTTCTCCTGCTCGCATCCTGCGCGCAGGAAGAAAAAGGCGCTGATACGAAGGAAGCGGCGACGACGGAGAAGCCGCTGGCGCTCCCGGAAGAAACCCGGCTGCAGAATATCAGGCAGCTGACCTTCGAGGGTGAGAACGCAGAAGCGTATCTGAGTTTCGATGAGACAAGGCTCGTGTTCCAGCGAAAGGCTGCGGACATGGAGTGTGACCAGATCTACACAATGTCCATCGGCGGCGGAGAAATGACCCGCGTCAGCAGCGGCGAAGGCCGCACCACATGCTCCTACTGGATGCCCGACGGCGAGCATGTCATCTATTCCTCCACACACGCGCATGACCCCGGCTGTCTGCCTTCGCCGGACCGCAGCAAGGGGTACGTATGGAAACTGTACCCTGAGTTCGACATATACACCGCAGCCAGCGACGGCAGCGGCGTCAAGACTCTTTTCTCCTCCCCTGGGTATGACGCAGAGGCCACGGTGTCCCCGCGCGGCGATCGCATCGTCTTTACCTCGACCAAGGACGGTGATCCCGAAATCTATTCGATGAATCTCGACGGCAGCGATGTACAGCGACTCACGTACGCGAAGGGTTATGACGGCGGACCGTTTTTCTCTGCTGACGGAAGCAAGATCGTCTTTCGGGCCAGCCGCCCGGAAACAGCGGAAGAACTCGCGGCATACCAGGAGCTGGTGTCGGAGAATCTCGTGCGTCCCACGAATCTGGAAATCTTCATCATGGACGCGGACGGTACGAACATGCGACAGGTCACGGACAACGGGGCGGCAAATTTCGCACCGTACCTTCATCCGGACGGCACGCGGATAATCTTCAGTTCGAACATGGACAAGGATAATCCCCGCAATTTCGACCTCTACATCATCAATGTTGACGGCAGTAATTTGCAGCGTCTGACCTGGTTTGATGGCTTCGACGGCTTCCCCATGTTCACGCGTGACGGAAAGACACTCGTGTTCTGCTCGAACCGCAACAACAGCAAAGAAGGCGATACCAACGTTTTCACGGCAGATTGGGTGGACTGACGGAGCAGCCGATGCCTGACCGTATGCTCAAACCGCCGGCCTGAAGGCCGGCGGTTTTTTATTTGCTGTCAAGGTATCCCTGGAGCAGAACGATGGCGGCGATTTCATCTATTTTCCCCTTGTCTCGCCTTTTCTTCTTCCCTACCCCCATATCCCGTATGGTTCGTTCCGCGATGCTTGAGGTGAAGCGCTCGTCGATCAGGTGTACAGGCTGCGGGACAGCCTCGCGCAACTGATCGGCAAATTTTTCAACCATCTCAGCGGAACTGCCGTGTTCACCGCGCAGCGTCAGGGGAAGTCCGATAATCACGGTACCGATAGCCCGTTCCGTCATGAGCGCCTGCAGTCGCTGCAGCAGGTCGTCGCCGTTTTCAATGGTCCCTGCGCCGCTGGCGATGATACCGAGCTCATCAGACACCGCCAGGCCGACCCGTCGTGTGCCGAAGTCGATCGCAAGAACCCGTCCGGTGTTACTGCGCAAAGTATTCCTCTACGGCCTTTCCTTCAATAGCACCTGCGTGCTCCTGCATATCTCTCTCAATCAGACGGGCCTCCGCCTGCGGGCTCAGCGGCTTGGTGAGAAACGATTTCAGCAGTTTGCTCGGTTTAAAATGCGTTTTTCTCCTCGGGGGAACGTACACCTTGTCACCGGTTTTCGGATTGCGGGCCCGAGGTTTCGCCTTCGTGAGTTTCACCTCGAACACGCCAAAATCTCGCACCTCGAGACGGATCTCGGGATCGGCGGTCATGAGAAGTTCGCGAATCGAAGTCAGCACGGTGTCAACAACGTGATCTGCATCCTGAACCTTGACCGACAGCTGATCTGCGACTTTTCGTGCGATGTCCTTTCGTGTTAGTGTGGGGACCTTTTCTTTCATGGATTACTTCCTCCATATGGGGGTTACGACATCTCGATATAGCGCTGGGCGCTCGAGATGCCCTTGACCTTTTTCAACCGTTCGATAAGGCGCTGGAGATGCTCCAGGCTGCGTACCGTAACCAGCACCGAACCGTGAAAGAAGGTTTTCTCTGTCTCTATGTTAACACTGCGAATATTCGTGTTCTGATAGCTCGTGACGGCGAGCGCGATTTCATTGAGAATGCCGGGGCGGTCCTCTCCCTCTACCCGAATTCCGCCGAGATACTCGCTGTCGCCTTCCCCCGGCCATGAGATGTCGATGAGACGGTCACGCATGCTCGCATCATTCGTATCCTGCATAAGACGCTGGATGTTCTTGCAGTTGCGACGATGAATCTTGATGCCGTGTCCCAGCGTCACGAAACCGATCACCTCGTCTCCGGGCAGAGGACTGCAGCAGCGGGCGAATTCGTACTCGATGTCCGCAGCCTCGCCGTCAATCATAATCCCCTTCTCGCTGCGTGCGCGTTCGGCGAATTCCTCGAACACTTCCTGCTGGTCACGCTGCGGAATATCAACGCTTTCCTCAGCCTCCGCTTCGACGGTTTTTACCGCACGGACAATGTCGTCCACGGAAATTTCATCCTTCGCAAGGGCAACCATCATTTTGCTCAGTCCGGGAAAACGGAGCACTTTCGCGGCGTGCAGCAAGGGCTCCTCATCGAGCGGGATTTTGAGCTTCTTGGCCTTCCTTTCCCATTTCTCCCTTCCGCTCTGGAGAATCTGTTTCGTCTGTTCATTCTGGTAGCGACGAATCGCGGTTTTCGCCTTGTGCGTGACGACGTTTTGCTCCCAGTCCGCACTGAGATACTGATTTTTCGATGTAATGATCTCCACCTGGTCACCGCTGTGCAGCTTCCGGTTCAACGGCACGATGCGTCCGTTGACCTTCGCGCCGATCGTGTGCAGTCCGACCTCGGAGTGAATCTCAAACGCGAAGTCCACTGTCGTGGCCCCGTTGGGGAGCACGATCAAATCACCCTTGGGGGTAAAAACGACGATTTCATCCTGGTAGAGATTTCTGCGGAAATTGTCCAGAAGCTGCCGTGCGCCCTCTTCGTCCGACGCCGCGCCCTGGGGACTCTCGAGAATCTCGCGCACCCATCGAATCCAGTTCTCGAAGGCGCTGGCCTTATTCTGTATGCTCTCCTTGTAGGCCCAGTGGGCAGCGATGCCCTTTTCGGCGACTTCATGCATCTCGCGCGTCCGTATTTGCACTTCGGCCATTTTCCCGTCCGGTCCGAGAACAGTAGTATGGATGGACTTGTATCCGTTCTGCTTCGGCAGTGCAATGTAGTTTTTATACCGTTCGGGGATGGGGGTGTACACCTCACAGACAATGGCGTAGGCGAGATAGCAATCCTTTTCCTCCCTGGTGTCGAGGATGATGCGAATGGCGAACAGGTCATATATCTCGTCGAATGTTTTGTTCCTGTCGACCATCTTCTTGTAGATGCTGTACAGGTGTTTCGGCCTGCCGCTCATCTCGAAGCTCAGGTTCACCTTGGCCAGTTCTTTCTCCAGAGGAGCACAGAAACGCTTGATATAGTCCTCACGGTCACGCCGTTTGACGGATATCTGCTTCTTGAGCTGGCGGTATTCCTCGGCATGGAGATATTTAAACGAAAGGTCCTCCAGCTCCCACTTGATGCGTCCGAGACCGAAGCGATGAGCGAGCGGCGCAAAGATTTCGAGTGTCTCCCTCGCGATGCGCTCCTGCTTCTGCTCGTTGACGAATTCGAGAGTGCGCATATTGTGCAGGCGGTCCGCGAATTTCACCAGGATGACGCGAATATCCTGTATCATCGAGACCATCAGCTTGCGGTAGTTTTCCGCCTTGGTGATCTCCTTGCTGACCAGTATCGTGGAGATTTTCGTGGCCCCCTCCACGATATCTGCAATGGTGGCACCGAATTCCTCCGCGAGGTCCTCATAGGTGTAATCCTCACAGTCCTCGATGACATCATGCAGCAATGCGGCGACGACAGACACGTCATCAAGCGGAATCTCCTGCGCCACGATCATGGCCACTGCATACGGGTGTGTGTAATATGGCTCACCCGACTTGCGCCTGTGTTCCTTATGGGCCTGAAGCATGTAGCTGAAGGCATGACTGATCAGACCTTCGTCCACAGTGGCAAGGTTATTGCGGCAGACAGCGAGCAGCGCTTCCAGCTTCTGCCGGTGCATACCGGCTCCTGTGGCGCCTCTGTTTCGCTGTACCCCCTGAATGTGTCGTTTTTTCCCGCTTCCGAATACCATATTTTCTAACACCTAGATGTCCAATATAGGCGAATTCCTGCAAATGTCAAGCGCGAAATCAGTCGCATCTTCTTTGAAATTCGGTGCTTAGGTGTGGGATATCCTCCCTGCTTTCATGCCGTACATTTTCACAGGAACGAGATTGCATTTTCATGCCGCAATTATCACGCACATGAAGGCGCACGGCAACGGGGAAACGGAAGGGGAAGTCCCTTTTCCTTGCCTTTGCGCGACGGGATGGATATTTTGTTGTTTGGAAAATTTCATGAATTCCGACCTATCACCCATAAGAAGAACCGAGGAAACAATGAAACACTTCTCACTGACGCGGGTGGCACTCGTCGCCACTGTCCTCGTCGGACTCGCGACAATGGGCTTTCAGTGCTCATCCCCGAATATCACCAGCGGGAAACTGTATCTCCAGCAATACCAGTCGAGCAAGAACAAAGAAAAGCTTGATAAGGCACAGGAAGCCTTCGAAAAGGAAATCAAGGAAAAACCCAACAGCGCGGAAGGCTGGTACTGGATCGGTCATGTCCACGCCGAGAATAAGGAATACGGCAAGCTCCAGGAAGCCTGGTCGAAGGCAAAGCAGCTGGGTGGGAAGACCACGCAGGAAATCGAGAACTACCGCCTTTCCTACTGGGGACAGGCTTTCAATTACGGTGCAAATACATTCAAGAAAGCACAGCTGACAAAAAACGACGCTCTTTACAAAGAGGCTGCAGAGACGTTTGGTGCAGCGATCATGCTCGAACCCGACAGTTCTGCCAAGTACAATGCCTACGTGTACCAGGCCTTCGCACTCATGGGAATGGGTGACACCGAAGCCGCGCGTAAGCCGCTGGCAACGCAGATCGAGGAGAATCCCACCGCCG
>CAJXSA010000228.1 GCA_913060595.1 uncultured Ignavibacteria bacterium | reverse complement strand
GCACTGACGATGCGGGCCGCCGCCTCGAAAGCGGGACGTACTTCATCTGCCTCACCGCAAAGGAAATAGCGGGACCGGGAACGCGGATGATCGTGCGTCTCGTGGCGCTGCGGTGATCGCGCAGGCACATTCTCAGCGCAGGACGACGACAGGCCTGCAGCAGGTTTGCCCGTCCGCTCGCGCCGCGCGCAGCAGGTATAAGCCGCTGCGAAGGTCTCCTACGAGCATGCTCCCGCGACTCCCTGTTCCATATTTCAGGATCTGTCCGTGCATGGTGGTAAGGGAGATCTGAGCCTGTCCCCATTCCGGCGACAGGACGTATGAGAGCGCATGATGCGCAGGCTGCGGATACACCGTGAACTGATCCACCGCAGGATCAGTCTGCTCCGCGGATGTCGTGGATGTAACACCTTCGAACTGAAAATAACACACGCTGTTCGCATCGACCTCGACGTCTAGGGCACCTGCCACGAGGGTTACCTGCTCCGCTTCCCATCCCACCCCGTAACAGCCTCCCGGGAAATGACAGGACTGCAGCGAATCGACAGCGCGCTGATGCGAATAGTCCGCTGCTCGCAACGAGTCATACAGGGCGATGATATTGTGCCTGGTTGAATCTATTCGATAGAGCATGCCATGCGCGGTATCCTGAATTCCCGCGATGCGGAGTTGAAGTATATGCTTTCCGCTGTGCGCGATGGAGTCCTGCCCCCACTGCTGCCGGGCACGTACAAGCGCTTTCATCATCCTGGGATTCGAAGCGGGAAAGGGTGCAAGCTCTCCGCGAATGATGCGATCGATGCTGCCCCAGTCATTGTGTCCCCAGTACAGCGAGGTATGCCCGGCCGCCTGGTAGTCCACCTTCGTCAGTATCGACTCCGGGTGGTACAGCAATGCCTCGAAGGCGTTCCATCCCACCTTCGGATACTGCGAATACCAGATGGGTGGCATGCTGTAATGCGCGAGCAGAACGCGCAGCGTATCGGACTGCAAACTCGCCCAGCCTGTTAAATCCTCCGATGCGACCTCTACCAAACTTCCATGCCCGATTACATCGCTCAATAGCTGCAGCGCTTTATATACCGGTTTGACGAGATGATTGCCGCTGATCATACCCCAGCCGTGCGTAAACTCATCTTCCGGATCAGAATCGAAATCCGCGAGTGCCGCGATGCTGTTCATCTCAATTCCCGCCTCCGCCATTGCGTCGAGCAGCATCAGGAACAGCGCGGGCTGAAAAACCTGCTCCTGCGCGCCGTACGTGGTCTGCCACTCGGAGATATAGAGTTCCGGGAACGGACGGCCCGAAGGACAGGGAGTGCCGGGTGGACAGTATCCGAGACGCAGCATTTTCCCGCGCAGCTGTTCCGCGGTTCGAACAATCTCGTATCGATTGTGATTGAAATGGTGATAAGAAATGAAATCCAGCGGGACATCCTCTCCGTTCCACCCGTTCTGCACACTGTCGAGCAGCGCATACAGCAGTGCATACCGCTCAGGGAGCGCATCGGGCTTCAAGCCGAACAGCGCATTCATATATGGCTGCTGCTCGGCGGCCAGGGTGGGATTCACCGATCGCCACCAGGTATGCATTCCCGGACCGCCAATCCGGGCCTGAGGATCCGTGCGCCTGATGGCCAGCGCTGTGCGGCGGTACAGCTCAAGGAAATCCGCGTCACTGCCCTTCCAGTATTCACCATCAGGCTCATTCCAGATCTCGTAATACGGGTGAATTCCCCAGGATGCGAGAAGTTCCACGGAAGACTCGATCGCGTCCTCCCATTCTCTCCAGTCCCGTGGGGGATGCACCTGAAATTCACGCCAACTCTTGTCATTCAGTACGTCTGTGTTGCTGCTCGAGCTCAGCCAGTATGGCATACCGTTGAATTTGACGACGACCCGGTCCGTCCATTCGTAGAGGGACTGCAACCACCCGCGCAATCCCGTATCGCGCATCTTCTGCAGCAGGTCGCCACGACTGGTACTCCACCGCCAGCAGTCGGCATAAAACTTTGTTTCGCGCAGACAGTTGTACATCTGTGGCGTGGAGACGTAGCGGAACACCCCGTTTGCCGATTGATCCCAGAACTGGAAATAGAACAATCCAGGCCGATACACATCCGCATGATTTTCTGCCAGATGTCCGGGATACACCGTAGCCTTCAACGGGGATTGTGCACTGACCTCATCAATACACATCGTCGCCAGTAAGACAATGGCGACAACGGTCACATACGCTCTCAATCTGGAGGCACGATGCGTTTGAAATGCGTTTCGAACGTGCATACAGGAACTTTCATCTTGGAATGTTCACATGCAAGTGGCTCGCGCAAATCAAGGCGGCAGATGTTCATCCCACTGCAGCTGTAGGCAGCAGTTCCAGCTGTGTACGCTCAGCAAACCTCATTCGCATCTCAACCGACGGGCCGAAACACAAGTTGCGGAATGAGGCAATGAAGTCCCGCAACGCCCCGCAACTGGGGGGGGGCTATAGATGGCATTGCACCTAATACGAAAAGGGACTACGTTTTTTTGTCATTCTACATTTTTGTGAAGGTCGACCTATGACTCATCCTCGAAGCAACCAGGTGGGAATTGTATTCACGTTGTTCGTTCTGGCGCTCGGCTGCAGTCGCGATGAAGGCATCAGCGGGACATGGCACCACGTCATGGTGTTTGAAATACCTGACACGGTTGCCTACGAGGACGGGAAGGTGTTGAGCTTCCTCGATACTGCGACGGTCGAGGGAGAAACGGTGTTGATCGTCTGCGACGGAATGCTTCGAGGAACGATGCAGCATGACAACAGGGTGGATTCTATCGAGGGCTCCCTTTCGCACGAAGGAGCGGTCACGCTCCGGTATGAGAAACCGGTGGATGCCGGTTTTCAACGCTTCAGGATGAGCGGGACGTACGATGAAATGAAGAATGAGATCTCAGGAACGTGCACGATAGCATACCCTCAGGATCCCGAGATCAAGACGGTCGCCGGGAAAATGGTACTGAAGAAGAAAGAGTAATCCGACCTCAGATGTTTCATCGGCGCGCGTACGACGATGGGCGCACGGTTGCTCTTGCACCTGGATGTCGAATCCTGTATACTGCACAGTAACTCATCCTGAATACCGTATTTCAGAGACGTGGTCGCCGCGTGAGCGGAGCTCCGCGCGCATGCGCTCGGATTGAAGTGCAATCCAGTCTCTGATGGCAGACAGGTTCCAGCGCTCTGCGCGGACCCTCTCCTCGCAGGTGCCTGCACGCGAAACACCAGGAGGCATGCCATGACACGGATTTCCGCCGCTTCGACACTCGCTCTGGTCTATGTCGCGCTCATTGCCGTTGCGACGACAGTCACCGCACAAACCCCGAAATGGGAAGCGACCAACGGCCCGTACGGCGCCGTGTGCCAGGATATCGTGCAGACGCCCTCCGGCTATTTCCTCCTCAGTGACGAGCGCAATGGCGTGTGGAGATCCACCGACGGATGCGCACACTGGCAGCAGTCATCTTCCGGCCTTGCCGCGAAAAACGTCTACGCACTCGCACTCGCAGATGATGGGTCCGTGCTGGCAGGAACGCATTATGGCATGTTCAGATCGAGCGACGAGGGCCTCTCATGGGAAGATCGCAGTGGGGGCATGACTGGTTCAAACATAAAGGACATCGTCGTTCTTTCCGATGGAACGGTTCTCGCCGCAGCCTGGGGCGGCGGGATCTATCGCAGCACCGATGCGGGAGAAGCGTGGAAGGAATCGAGCAGCGGACTGACACAGCTCAGCATGTACTGTCTGCGAAGAAACGCTTCCGATCACATCTTCGCCGGGAGCTTCGGAGACGGCGTGTTTCGTTCCACGGACAAGGGACTGAGCTGGACCGCGCTCCCTCTCGGGGGGTATATCTATGACATCGGTATCCGTCCGGACGGTGTACTGCTTGCCATCAGTCATAACATGGGGGTTTTCCAGTCCACGGATAACGGCGATACATGGGTGAAGTCCAATGACGGACTGCCCGCCTACAGCGGACAGGGCTTCGCCGCACGGAGCAACAGTGAAATCCTCTTCGGTGCCGCCGTTGAGAAGGGAATGTACCGCAGTAGCGACGGCGGGAGCACCTGGTCCGCATGGAATGACGGCTACAGCAGTACGTTGACAAGAGGGATCTGCCAGATGCCGAATGGCGATTGTTTTGCCATGACGTACGGTGATGGCGTGTACCGCCTGCCGAAGGACAGCAGTCGCTGGACGCAGTGCAGCGCGGGGCTGCAGGGTGCATGGATCTATGCGCTGGAATCCGTCTCTGACAGCATTGTTTTCGCGGGAGGATACGGAGGCGTCTGGGTTTCGCGGGACCGCGGAGATTCATGGTCTCATGTCACCGATGACTTGAGCAACATGAGAGTCGAAGATCTGCTGTATAGTGCGCAGACCCTGTTCGCAGCGGGGTACGCGGAGGGCGTGCGCAAAAGTACCGATCTGGGAGGACACTGGATCCCCGTACATACCGGCTCATCATCGCAGAGGCCACGCTGTCTCGCCGTGGACAGCATCGGCACCTTGTACTGCGGGTATGATGGCGATGGCATCTACTCCTCGACCGACCACGGTGACACCTGGCAGTCCGCAAGCAATGGTCTTTCTTCACTGCGTGTGCATGCGCTGTGTGCGGACGGCGCTGACATGCTCTATGCATCGACGAATGACGGTGTGTTCGCGTCCGCAAACAGGGGGGCAACATGGTCGCCTGCAGCAACCGGACTCCCGTCCACACGATGCTATGCGCTGTGTGCCGGGAACGGTTTTATATTCGCCGGTGTGTCGACGGGGATATTTCGCAGCAGTGACCAGGGGGCACATTGGACACAGGTTGGGACCGGCACACTCCCATCGCGCGTGCACCATGCCGTCAAAATCGACGGGAGCGGAAACATCTATGCGGGAGGGGCCGGTTCTGTCCGGATCTCGACCGACAATGGCGAGACCTGGCAGATTCCCGGCTCAGGCATCCTCTCCGGCGACATCTATGACTTCGCGTTTCACGCGCAAAGTCACGTGTTCGCCGCGACCGAGGGAAACGGCGTGCACCGCCTCCCCGCCGCAGGCAGCGCGGCAGAGATTACAATTGAGTCAGCTCCGGAAGGCCGAATGTTCACGATCGACGGTGCGTCATACAGCAGCGCGCAGACGTTTACGTGGCAGCAGGGAAGCACGCACACAATCGGTACGACACAGGTACAGGATGGCGCGCCGGGAATACGTTACGTCTGGAAATCGTGGAGCAACGGTGAAGAAATGACACATGCATGGACGGTGCCTGCAGTGCAGGCGCAGTCGATCACCGCCTATTTCGACACGGAGTTTCAGCTCACAACGAGCGCCGAACCAGGCGGAACGGTCTTGCCGGAGACGGGATGGCATGCGAGCGGTGCACAGGTGCAGCTGCTGGCGACCCCGGCTGCGGGATATGCGTTTGACCGCTGGGAGGGGACGGGACAGGGCGCATACAGCGGTTCCGACAATCCGGCGACGATTACCCTGCGAAACCCCGTGAGCGAATCGGCGGTCTTCCGCCAGGTCAGCGGTATCCCGACCGTACGGCTCCGACCCGAAACGGTCGTCCTCCATCAGAGCGCACCAAACCCCGTTCGCGATGTCGCCGTCATCCCCTTCTCCCTCTCCCGGGCACAGCCGGTGAAACTCGTCCTGACGGACATCCTGGGGCATATCGTAAAGCACGTGGTTGAAGGAAAATGGTTCGCCGGCGGAAAACACCAGGTCGTCGTCGATGTCTCCGAGCTTCCGGCAGGCGTCTATTTCTATCGTCTCATGTCACCGGACGGTGTGTCGACCCGCTCCATGGTATTGCAGAAATAGTACTGCCCCGGCACCGTCGATATCCCCACGGTGATGGTGAGAACATACACCCGGGAGCAGGCCCTCAGTGCGGCACGGCAATATCATCGAACAGCGCAAGCACGAGGTCGGGGCGGCCCAGCATGCTGCGAATGAAAGCGCGCCGCATGGATTTCGGTATCAGTGCGAAGTTGGCGAACAGCGCTGATTCTCCCGTCTGCTGATACCACAGGTGCAGATATCCCGTGGCCGCGACGCAGTACGTCCATGCATGCGACGGATCCGCTTTCCCCGCCCGGTAGCGCAGCTCCACCGCCTGCGGCGGCAGCAGCGTGCAGCAGCGCCCGTCCTCCTCCGCGAGCAGCGCCTGCATATCCTCCCTCGCGGGACCAGTCACGGACACCGGGACCAGCGCCTCCTCTTCCAGTCCTTCCACGGCGTCCCAGCATATGCGCACATCCTCGACGGACCATATCCCCGGCAGACCGTCGAGCGTAACTGTTATCCGGTCACCGGTTGCGCCGTCGAGTTCCAGCGGGACCGCGCGCGTGAAAGACACCGCGGTTGCCTCGGCATCAATCGTGCCGGCCCGTCGCGCGGAGCTTCCCCCGAGCAGCGTGACTTGCA
>CAJXSA010000227.1 GCA_913060595.1 uncultured Ignavibacteria bacterium | reverse complement strand
CGTAATGCGCGGCGATATCCTCGAAAGCGCGGAGTTCGCGCGCCTGCGTGCGCTGACCGTAATTGACATGCAGCAGCGCGAGATCAAAGTCACGCGCCGCCATGGCCACGGTCACGCACGAATCCATCCCCCCGGAGGCCAGCACCACCGCGATCGCCCGCTCGCTCATTCCACGTTCCCTATCCAGCCCGGCTTGTAATATTCCACCTCCACGAGGGAATGGATGCCGCCGCGCGTGTTGAATTCACCCGCGATTTTCATGTACCGGGGTTTGCAGGCCTCCACCAGGTCGTCGAGAATCTCGTTCACCGAGGATTCGAAGTAAATCCCCTTGTTGCGAAATTCCAGGTAATAGTACTTGAGCGACTTGAGCTCGATGCACAGCTCGTCAGGCACATAAAACACCGTGATGGTCGCAAAATCCGGCAGTCCCGTCACCGGACACACCGAAGTAAACTCCGGGTTCACATGCGTAATCTCATAATCCCGGTTGGGATACTTGTTCGGAAACGTCTCGATCATGGCAAATCTCAGATTACAGATTACAAATTACATATTGCAGATTGCAAATCGCAGATAACGAAACAGACATCGCGCAGCGGTCAACAGGATTCCCGGAACAGGCGCGAAGCGCCCAAAAAATAATCCGTATTCATCCGCCCGATCCGTCTCATCCGCGTTCCCCGACCGTGTTGATCCGTACTATCCGCAGAATCCGCGTTCCCTGTTCAAACGCCGCGTGCATCGGGATCCCAGATGAACTTATGCAGCTGCAGTTGCAGGCGGACGGGCAGACGGTCTTCGAGTATCCATGCCGCGAGGTCGCGATACGCGATGTCGCCGAATACAGGGGAAACGAGGATTTCCCCGCAGCGGCCGGAGAGATGCTCGCGTGTGATGAAGTCGCGCATCCATTCGTAATCGGCGCGGTCGCGCAGCACGAATTTCACCTCGTCGGCCGGTTTGAGATAGTCGAGGTTTTCCATGCGATTCTTCTTCATCATGCCGGATCCGGGCGCTTTCAGGTCCATGATGATCGTGACGCGCGGATCGACGCGGCTGATGTCCACATGTCCCCCTGTCTCCACGGCCACCGTGAATCCCTGGTCGCAGAGCTCGGTCATGAATGAGAAGCAGTCCTCCTGCTCGAGCGGCTCTCCGCCCGTGAGTTCGACGAAATTGCAGCGATGGGATGCGATGCGCGAGAGAATGCTCCCCGTTTCCATCATCTCCCCGCCGCTGCGATGATCAAGGGCGTACGGAGTGTCGCACCATGTGCAGCGAAGGCCGCAGCCGTGCAGGCGCACAAAAACGCAGGGCAGCCCTGCTCGGCTGCCCTCACCTTGAATGCTGTGGAAAATCTCTGAGATTTTCAGCTGCGGCATGCGCTTGAATTACTTCGAAAAACGGCGTCCGAGTTCCGCGTATATGCCCGCGGCGGCCGCGATCTTGACGGCATCCCACACCTGCAGGGAAACGAAGCCCGCGGCGATGCTGGCATGCCAGTCATGGATGAGGACGTAGTTGAGCTGCGTGATGCCCATCGTGAAAATCACCACCATACCCGCGATCATCGCGAGAAGTCCCGCAGCGTAGCGCGGGAGGCGACGGAGCAGCGTCGTCTCGTGCAGCAGGGCGCCGGTGACAAAAGCGGCGAAGGGGAAGGCGAGCAGGTAGCCGCCGGTGGGACCGAGCAGGTAGGGGAAGCCGCCTGCGAGTCCTGCGAACACCGGCATGCCCGTCGCGCCCATGGCCAGGTAGCTCATCTGCGCGGCCGCGCCCTTGCGGGGACCGAGCAGCGCGCCGGAAAGCAGCACGAAAAAGGTCTGCAGCGTGAAGGGAACCGGGATGGTCGGCAGCACGATCTGCGCGCCCAGCGCCGTCAGCAGCGCAAAACTGCCGATCCACACCGTGGTGGAAACGGCGCGGCGTTCGGGAATGGCGAAAATGTGGTCTACAGTTGTCGTCGTATGCATGGAAACTATCCTGTGTAAGGACTGCAGAAAAATAATGTCCGTGAAAATTACCGCTTTTCACGATCGGACGCAACGGATGCCGCGCACCGGCCGCGGAGACGGCAAAATATTAATTCTGCATCATCCCGTATCCTTTTGCCTTGAAATGCCGTACTTTTCAGCAACATGTACCATTACACCTGCTCAATAGAGATCGACGCCGACGCGGACGCGCTATTCGCCTTCCACACGAAGCCGGAAAACCTCATTCGCATTACGCCTGGCTACCTCCAGGTCACCATTCTCCGTGCCGATCCCGCGGGAGAAGGGAGCGAGGTGGAACTGCGCGTGCGGCCCCTGTTTCTTTTCGCGCAGCACTGGCACATGCGTTTCGACATCTATGATCCTCCCCGTCGCCTGGGCGATGTCATGCTCAGCGGCCCCTTCCCGCACTGGAAGCAGGTGCGCGAATTCATTCCCCTGCGCAACGGCAGGACACTGCTCAGCGACTCCGTCGAATACGAGCTGCCCTTCGGTGCTGCGGGACGTTTCGCCCACACGCTCATCATGCGCCGTCAGATCATGTCGATGTTCCACCAGCGCCAGAAAAAAACGAAGGCACTTCTCGAGCACCCGTGAGTATGCAATACACTGAGCGCGACACTTCTCCCATCGACGACTACATCGCCGGCTTCCCCCCGAACATCCAGGTTCGCCTGCAGTCCGTGCGTGACGCCATACGCGAGGCAGCGCCCGGTGCCACGGAGATCATCAGCTACAAAGTGCCGACGTTCCATCTCAACGGGAATCTCGTCCATTTCGCCGCGTTCACCAATCATATCGGCTTCTATCCGACGTCAAGCGGCATCACCGCTTTCGCCGGGGAACTGCAGCCGTACAAGCCGACACGTGGCACCGTCCGATTCCCGCACGACCAGCCCCTGCCTCTCGACCTCATTCGCCGCATCACCGCGTTTCGCGTCAGCGAAAACACCGCGACCCCCTGACGGCCTCCCCGTTCTGCGCATCCGGCGCCCACCGTGCTTTCCCCTTTCCCATCCTCGCGATTTCCCGTATATTGGTTTGCTGTACGCAAGTGTTACGAATGAGACTTATGGATAGAACCCGCAACTTCTGTATCATCGCGCATATCGATCACGGCAAATCGACGCTGGCCGACCGCCTGCTCGAAACGACCGGCACCATCACACAGCGCGACCTGAAAAACAACCAGGTGCTCGACGACATGGATCTCGAGCAGGAGCGGGGTATTACGATCAAGCTGCACGCGGTGCAGATGAAGTACGCACACAGCGACGGCAGTGAATACACGCTCAACCTGATCGACACCCCGGGACACGTCGACTTTTCCTACGAGGTCTCGCGATCCCTCAACGCCTGCGAGGGCGCCATTCTCGTGGTGGACGCCACGCAGGGCATCGAGGCGCAGACCATCAGCAATCTGTACCTCGCGATCGAGGCGGGACTGGAGATCATTCCCGTCATCAACAAGGTGGACCTCGCCAGTGCCGAGGTGGACAAGGTCACCCAGGGCATCGTCGAGCTTCTCGGCTGCGATCCCGATGACATCATTCCCGCGAGCGCAAAAACGGGCATCGGCGTGGACGAAATCCTTACGGCGATCGTCAAACGCGTGCCGCCTCCCGTCGGCGATCTCGATGCGCCGCTGCAGGCGCTGATCTTCGACTCGGTGTTCGATTCCTACCGTGGCGCCGTGGTGTACATGCGCGTGGTGCAGGGACGCATCCGCGAGCGCGAGATGATCAAGTTCTTCGCGAACAACAAGGAATTCGAAGTCGAGGAAATCGGCATTCTCAAGCGCGGCCGCAACCGCACGGGTGAGCTGTCCGCCGGCGACGTGGGCTACCTGATCGCGGGCGTCAAGACCGTGGCCGACACCAACGTCGGCGACACCATCACGCATGCGAAAAAGGGCGCGCCCGAGCGCCTGCCGGGCTACAAGGAAGTGAAGCCCATGGTGTTCAGCGGACTGTATCCCACGGTGAGCGACGACTTCGAAGACCTGCGCGAAGCGCTGTCCAAGCTGCGGCTCAACGACTCTTCCATCATTTACGAGCCCGAGACTTCCGCGGCGCTGGGCTTCGGTTTCCGCGCGGGCTTCCTCGGCCTGCTGCACATGGAGATCGCACAGGAGCGCCTCGAACGTGAATTCGACCTGTCCATCATCACCACCGTGCCCAACGTGGAGTACTTCGTGGTGCTCAAGGAGGACATGGAGCGCATTCCGGTGGACAACCCTTCGGCCATGCCGCCGGTGGGCGACATCGACCACATCGAGGAACCGTTCATCCGCGCACAAATCATCACGCCCTCCGAGTACATGGGCAACATCATGAAGCTGTGCATGGACCGCCGTGGGATTTATCACAACACGCAGTACATCGATCCCACGCGGGCGGACATTCACTACGAGCTCCCGCTTTCGGAAATCATTTTCGATTTTTACGACAAACTGAAGTCCGTCTCCCGCGGCTATGCCTCCTTCGACTACGAGTTCAAGGACTACCGCCAGTCGGACCTGGTCAAGCTCGACATCCTGCTCAACGGCGAACCCGTGGATGCGCTCTCGAGCATCGTGCACCGCTCGAAGGCCTACGACTGGGGACGCCGGCTCTGCCGCAAGCTCAAGGACCTCATTCCCCGGCAGATGTTCGAGGTCGTCATCCAGGCGGCCATCGGCAGCAAGGTCATCTCGCGCGACGTGGTCAAGCCGCTTCGCAAGAACGTCACCGCCAAGTGCTACGGCGGCGACATCTCGCGCAAGCGCAAGCTGCTCGAGAAACAGAAAGAAGGCAAGAAGCGCATGAAGCAGGTCGGCGCCGTCGAAGTGCCGCAGGAGGCCTTCCTCGCCGTGCTCTCCATGGAGGATTAGGGCAAAAGTCCGTCTCCCCGTAACACCGGACCCGGCGCTCCCGTATCAAACGGTCACGCACAACCGACGTATCGACAGCATTCTCTCAATTCCCGCAGGCGGAGTATCATGAAGAAGAGCATCAAGGAAACACTCAAGTCGCTGGGCTTCGCCCTCGTGGCCGTGATCTTTCTCAACAGCTTTGTCCTGGCATCCTTCCAGGTGCCGACCGGTTCGATGGAAAACACCGTCATGGCCGGGGATTTCCTCTTCGTCAACAAGTTCATCTACGGCGGTACGACGCCCCCGACCATTCCCCTGCTCGGCATCATCTTCGGCACGGAAATCGAACTGCCGTTTTTCCGCACGCCCGGTTTCGCCGAACCGGAGAAAGGTGATGTCATCGTCTTCATCTTTCCCGGGGAGCGCGACCGCGTGGAACCCTCGCTGGGCTTCCAGTACTACCTGAAACGCTGCGTTGCGACGGCACGTGACACCGTGCGCATCGTGGACAAGGTGCTGTACGTCAACGGAAAGAAATTCGACAACCCCGAAGGCGTGCACTACATGTTCGAGCCGATGAGCGCGGACGTGGCCGATCCGGGCATCTTCCCGAAAGGCAAGCCCTGGAACCGCGATCAGTACGGTCCCCTCGTCGTGCCGGGCGAAGGCGACGTGATCGACCTGTCCATCGAGAACATACAGGAATGGATCACCTTCATCCGCCGCGAAGGACACGACGTGAAGATCAGCGGCGCGCAGATTCTGATCGACGGCAAGGCCGCGACGAGCTACACCGTCGAGCGTGACTATGTCTTCGGCATGGGCGACAACCGCGACGACTCCCTCGACAGCCGCTGGTGGGGCTTCATTCCCGCCGAACATGTGGTGGGCACCCCGATGCTGGTGTACTGGTCGATGGATCCCATGCTCAGCAATTTCTTCAAGAAAATTCGCTTCAGCCGCATGTTCACCCTGATCGACTGAGATGACGGAGGACACCGCACAGGAAGAACAGCCGCAGGGAGAAGATCGGCAGAGCACGGGCAGCCTTCTGCGCGAGTACTGGCGGGTGGTGCTCTACGCCCTCTTCATCGCCCTGTTCCTCAAGGTCTTTTTCATCGAGGCCTTCGGCATTCCCACGCCCTCGATGAACAACACGCTGAAAGTGGGCGACTTCCTCTTCGTCAACAAGTTCTGCTACGGCATCCGCACCCCGCGTGCCGTGCCGCTGACCGGCATCCGCCTCCCCCATGCGAAAATACTCCCCGGCTACACCGATCCTGACCGCGGCGACGTCGTCGTTTTCGAATACCCGGGCGGCGGGGAAACCGTCGAGCAGCCGAACGTGCTCAACTACGTCAAGCGCCTGATCGCTCTCCCGGGCGACACGGTGGAAATCGCCGGCCGGCGCGTCTTCGTCAACGGCAACCGCCAGGGGGATCCCGCCGAGGCGGTTTTCGGCGCACATGTGCTCGGACAGGGCGATTTCGACGCGGACATCTACCCGAAGGGCTCCGGCTACAACCGTGACTGGTGGGGACCGATGGTGGTGCCCTACGAAGGCATGGAAATCACGCTGACACTGGAGAACATCGACCGCTGGCGGCTGTTCATCGAGCGCGAGGGACACAGCGTGCGCTTCACCGCGGAAGGTGCGGTGCAGGTGG
>CAJXSA010000226.1 GCA_913060595.1 uncultured Ignavibacteria bacterium | reverse complement strand
CTCACCACCGGCGCATCCGCGGTCACCCGCGTGCTGCACGTGGTGCGGTAACGGCACGGTTTCGCGCGGTGACGCCGCGCTGCGTTTGTCTCCCTTCATCACCCCGGTTTCGGCCGGGGTGATTTTTTTCGGCGTCGCGGGGAAGTGGCTGCCGTCCCGCCTTTTTCTTTGTCCGCGAAAATGTATTTTTCATTGGTCCATTCATACACGAACTGCAGTGACTCGTCCATGCATTTTCCCATACTCGGTGATATCGTCGTCATCTTCGCGCTCAGCGTGGTGGTGCTCTTCGTGTTTCACCGTCTGAAGATTCCGCCCATCATCGGTTTCCTCTTCACCGGCGTGCTCGCGGGGCCGCACGGCTTCGGTGCCGTGACAGCGGTCGGCGCCGTGGAAGTGCTGGCGGAAATCGGCGTGATTCTGCTGATGTTCACCATCGGACTCGAGCTTTCGATTCGCGACCTGCTGCGCATGAAGAAAGCCGTGCTCGGCGGTGGCGGACTGCAGGTGGGGCTGAGCATCGCGGCGACGCTGGGCATATTCGCCCTGATGGGTCTGCCGACGTCCGTCGGTCTTTTCGCGGGCTTCCTGGTGGCGCTCAGCAGCACGGCCATCGTGCTCAAGCAATTGCAGACCAGCGCGCAGATAGAGGCTCCCCACGGACGCGCCTCACTGGGCATACTGATTTTCCAGGACATCATCATCGTGCCGATGATGCTGTTCACGCCGCTGATCGCGGGTGCCGCGGGCGGCGACATAGGCAGCGAAATTCTGATCCTGCTCGCAAAAAGTGCCGGAGCGGTGCTGCTCGTGCTGTTCGCCGCGCGCTACGTGATTCCGCGCCTGCTGCACAGCGTCGCGGCCACGCGGGACAAGGAGCTGTTCCTGCTCGCCGTCGTGGCGATCTGCTTCCTCGTCGCCTGGCTGACCGCGAGCATCGGACTGTCGCTGGCGCTGGGCGCCTTTCTCGCGGGCATGATCATCGCGGACAGCGAGTACAGTCATCATGCCATCGGCAATGTGATTCCCTTCCGCGACCTGTTCACGAGCTTCTTCTTCGTGTCCATCGGCATGCTGCTCGATCCGGCCGCGCTTGCGCAGCGTCCCGTCACCGTGCTGCTGCTGACGCTCGCCGTGCTCATCGGCAAGACCGTGCTCACCGCAGGCGCAATGCGGCTGCTGCGCTTCCCGATGCGCACCGCGATACTCGCCGGGGTGGGACTGAGCCAGATCGGAGAGTTCTCCTTCATCCTCTCGCGTGTCGGGGTGGAGAACGGGCTGCTCGGCGGCGACATGTACCAGCTGTTCCTCTCCGTCAGCGTGATGACCATGGCCGTGACCCCGGTGCTGATGGCGCTGGCGCCACGCATTGCCGACAGCCTGCTGCGGCAGAAGCGCACGGTGGAGGAGGAGCGGCGCGACGCGGCCGACGGCATGCTGGTCATCGGGTACGGACTGAACGGGAAGAACCTCGTGCGTGCCGCACAGGCCGCGTCCATCCCCGTCTCGGTGATCGAACTCAATCCCGACACCGTACGACATGAGCAGGCGCAGGGGGTGCCCATACAGTTCGGCGACGCGACGCAGGACGCCGTGCTGCTGCACGCCGGCGTGCGCGCGGCCGCCGTGGTGGTGGTCGCCATCTCGGATCCCGCCGCCACGGGACGCATCACCGAACGTGTGCGGGCGCTGGCTCCCGGGGCGTACATCATCACCCGTACGCGCTTCACCTCGGAAGTGCCGCGGCTCGCGCGTCTCGGGGCGGACGAAGTGATTCCCGAAGAGTTTGAAACGGCCGTGGAAATCTTCGCGCGGGCGCTGACGCGTTTCGACCTGCCGGAGGAGGAAATCACCCGCTGGATAGGGGATATCCGCGCCGACAGCTACCGCATGCTGCGCGAGGAATGAAAATATGCAGGGGTAAAAAGTTGCCTCTGTCAACATTTTCCCCCGCCGATGTTGTTATACAGAAAAGAAGTTGCTACTTTCCGAAAGATAACAGACGACTTCCTCCTCTGCCAGCTTCTACCTGTTATGGGAACATTCCCCTTTCATGTGCTGCCTCAACGCGACAGCGCGCATACATGTCCTTTTACCACTTAACGCAAAGGTACTATGGCTGCACTGGTACGCTTTCTCCAATCCACCATCTTGAGCAAGGTCGTCGTGGCCGTGACGGGGCTGTTCATGGTCCTGTTTCTTCTCGGACACATGACCGGGAATCTCCAGATGTACCTCGGCCAGGAGACGATGAACGTGTACGCGGAAACCCTGCAGGGCCTCGGCGGCCTGCTGTGGGTGATACGCGGCGCACTGCTGCTCTTCCTGGTCCTCCATGTCATCCTCACCCTCCGTCTCAAGTTCCTGAGCATGTCCGCGCGTCCCGAGCCCTACGCGGTGAAGAACTACGTCCGGGCGACGCTCACCTCGCGCACCATGGTATGGTCGGGTGTGATGCTTTCCCTTTTCATCGTGTATCACCTGCTGCACTTCACCGTCAAGGCCACCAATCCGGCCTACGGCGGACTGTTTGATGCGGCGGGCCGTCACGACGTGTATTCCATGGTGATACTCGGGTACAGCAACGTGCTCATTTCCATGGTGTACATCGCCGCAATGATTCTGCTGGGCTTCCATCTGTTCCATGCCATCGAAAGCATGTTCCAGACACTCGGCATCAATCACGAGAAGTACAATCCCATTATTCACGGGCTCAGTGTGACGCTGTCGACCATTATCGTCGTCGGCTTCATCATGATTCCCGTCGGTGTGTTGGCAGGTTGGATCGCATTGCCTGCAGGAGTGATAGTCTTATGAATCTCGATCCCAAGATCCCTTCCGGACCCCTCGCAGAAAAATGGGACAATCACCGCTTCGAGATGAAGCTGGTCAATCCCGCCAACAAGAGAAAATACAGTGCCATCGTCGTCGGAACAGGTCTCGCCGGCGCATCCGCCGCAGCGACCATGGCCGAGCTGGGCTACCAGGTCACCGCGCTGTGCTACAACGACAGCGCCCGCCGCGCGCACAGCATCGCGGCGCAGGGCGGCATCAACGCGGCGAAGAATTATCCCAACGACGGCGACAGCGTGTACCGCCTGTTCTACGACACCGTCAAGGGCGGTGACTACCGTTCGCGTGAAGCCAACGTGTACCGCCTCGCGCAGGTCAGCAACAACATCATCGACCAGTGTGTGGCGCAGGGCGTGCCTTTCGCGCGCGAGTACGGCGGTTATCTTGACAATCGATCTTTCGGCGGCGCGCAGGTGTCGCGTACGTTTTACGCGCGCGGACAGACAGGCCAGCAGCTGCTTCTCGGCGCGTATTCCGCACTGATGCGGCAGGTGGGACTCGGCACGGTCGACCTGCACACGCGGCATGAGATGATGGACATCGTGCTCATCGACGGCCACGCCCGCGGCGTGGTGGTGCGCGACATGGTCACCGGCGAGGTGCAGAGCTTTGCGGCCGACGCCGTGATTCTCGCCACCGGCGGCTACAGCAACGTGTTCTTCCTCTCGACCAACGCCATCGCATGCAACGTCACGGCAGCGTACCGCGCGTACAAGAAGGGCGCGGCCTTCGCCAATCCCTGCTACACGCAGATTCACCCGACCTGCATCCCCGTCTCCGGCGACCATCAGTCAAAGCTCACGCTGATGTCCGAATCGCTGCGCAACGACGGCCGCATCTGGGTGCCGAAGGCGAAGGACGAGAAGCGCGCCCCGAACGATATTCCCGAGGATGAGCGCGACTACTATCTCGAGAGGAAATACCCGAGCTTCGGCAACCTCTCGCCCCGCGACATTTCCTCGCGCAGCGCCAAGGAGGCCTGCGACGACGGACGCGGCGTCGGTCCGACCGGCTACGGTGTGTATCTCGATTTCAAGGACGCCATCAACCGTCTCGGGAAGTCCACCATCGAGGCCCGCTACGGCAACCTCTTCCAGATGTACGAGCGCATCACCGGCGAGGATCCGTACCAGGTGCCCATGCGCATTTATCCCGCCGCACATTACACCATGGGCGGACTCTGGGTGGACTACAACCTGCAGAGCACCATTCCCGGACTGCACGTGCTCGGCGAAGCCAACTTCTCCGATCACGGCGCCAACCGTCTCGGCGCCAGCGCCCTCATGCAGGGACTGGCGGACGGCTACTTCGTCATTCCCTACACCATCGGCAATTACTTCGCCACGGCGAAGACCGAGAAGGTGACCACGGAGCATCCTGAGTTCAAACGCGCCGAGGAGGAAGTGCGCGGGCGCATCGACAGCCTGCTCGCCCTCGACGGCTCACGCACGGTGGTTTCGATTCACCGTGAGCTCGGCAAGATCATGTGGGATTACTGCGGCATGGCGCGGAACGAGCAGGGGCTGAAAAAGGCTCTTGAGCTCATCCCCGAACTGCGGCAGGAATTCTGGGAGAACGCGAAAGTCGTCGGCGACGGCGAGAATCTCAACAGCGCGCTCGAACGCGCCGGCCGCGTGGCCGATTTCCTCGAATTCGCGGAGCTCATGTGCCATGACGCCCTCAACCGCAACGAAAGCTGCGGCGGTCATTTCCGCGAGGAGTATCAGACCGAGGACGGCGAGGCAAAGCGCAACGACGAGGATTACACCTACGTGGCCGCGTGGGAGTACAAGGGCGTGGGCAACGAACCGGTTCTTCACCGCGAGCCCCTCGAGTTCGAGAATGTGCAGCTTCAGACAAGGAGTTACAAGTAATGAAACTCAAATTGCATATCTGGCGGCAGAAGAACGCCCGAGACAAAGGGAAAATGGTGACCTACGAAGTGGACGGCATCATTTCCGACATGTCCTTTCTCGAGATGCTCGACGTGCTGAACGAGAAACTGATTCTCAACAGCGAAGAGCCCGTCGCCTTCGATCACGACTGTCGTGAGGGCATCTGCGGCGCCTGCTCGCTGACCATCAACGGCATTCCGCACGGACCGGAGAAGGAAACCACCATCTGCCAGCTGCACATGCGGCATTTCAAGGACGGCGACGAAATCTACATCGAACCCTTCCGCGCGCGCGCCTTCCCGGTGATACGCGACCTGGTGACCGACCGTTCTGCCTTCGACCGCATCATGCAGGCCGGGGGCTTCGTCTCCGCCCGCACCGGCGGCGTGCCCGATGCCAACGCCATCCCCATCAGCAAGAAAGAGGCCGACCTGGCCATGGATAACGCGGCCTGCATCGGCTGCGGCGCCTGCGTGGCCTCCTGCAAGAACGCCTCGGCCATGCTTTTCGTCGCGGCGAAAGTGTCGCAGTACGCGCATCTGCCGCAGGGACAGCCGGAGCGCAAGCGCCGCGTCCTCAACATGGTCGCGCAGATGGACAAGGAAGGCTTTGGCGGCTGCACCAACCAGTACGAATGTGAGGCCGTCTGTCCCAAGGGCATCAGCGTCGCCTCCATCGCACTCATGAACCGCGACTTTTTCAAGGCGTCGGTCACGGAATAATCCCGCGTGTATCCCGCGCCGGCTCCCGCGCCGGCGCACTGCGCCGAGGTTTTGTCACATTTCAGGGCACCCTGTCACCGGGGTGCCCGTTTATATTCGGGGAATGCGCGGGATGTATTTGTCCGCCTTCGGCTTGCGCCTCCGGCGGACGTATTTACTCGCCTTCGGCGAGTGTATTTGGCCCTCCGCTGCGCGTTGGGCCGTATTTTGGTCAGAAATCCAATTTTAACACGTCCTAACTTTTAATTTTAATACATGTTAAAATCGTGAAATTGACATAAAATACGCGCCGCCAGGCGCAAATACGTTCCGCGAAGCGGAACGAATACGCCCGCCGGAGGCGCGAGCCGAAGGCGGGCAAATACGCGCGGGGGCGGAGCACCCGCGCAATGTGGCGGAGCCACCGCGCAATCACATAACACACTCTTAACCGTTTTCCCTTGCATCGTGTCGATATTCTCCTATTTTTTATTCACTACGCTTCATTATCTGACATAGAGCGCAGGGAAGCATACCCGAAGGACAATAGAAGCAAGTTCTTTAACACAATAGCTGTCTCCAAAATACAGGAGGATAATCATGGACATGAAATCGATTTCCCCACCTGGCAGGGCAAGACCCCACCACTTTGCGGGCGCGCAGAGAGAGGTGGAGCCGTTCACGTATTTCACCGAACGGAATTTCGAGAATATCACGCAGGTCAACGAACTCCCCGCCGATCTCCGCTTTGACATGACCGTTGTGTCGAGCGTACTCCCCTTCAAAGTCAATTCCTACGTCGTCAACCAGCTCATCGACTGGTCTGACATACCCGACGATCCCATTTTCCAGCTGACCTTCCCGCAGAAGGGCATGCTGACCGAGGATCATTTTCAGCGCATGGCGAAGCTGATTCGCGCCGATGCGCCGCGCAATGAGATCAAGGAGGAAGCCAATCGCATCCGTCTCGAGCTCAATCCGCATCCCGCGGGACAGACCACGCTGAACGTCCCGACGCTGGACGGCGAAGTGCTGCCCGGGCTGCAGCACAAGTACCGTGAGACGGTGCTGTTCTTC
>CAJXSA010000225.1 GCA_913060595.1 uncultured Ignavibacteria bacterium | reverse complement strand
AGGAGAAGCGATGCGGAGAGAGTACGAAGCATGGGTGTGGTCGGCTGGTGAGGAAGGCGGGTTGGAGGAAAGTACGAAGCGGAGAGGGTACGGCGAAAGTCGCAGGGATTGCCCTCGCCGTTGGCTCGGGCGTATTTGTCCCTGCCTTCCCGACTTCGTTCGCCACGGCGAACTACGCCGAGGCAAGCGGCAGGGACGTATTTATCCCGCCGTTGGCGGGATGTATTTACACTCGCCAGTGCGAGCGCGTATTTCAAGTCATAAGAAAGAAAGGTCCCGCCGGAGGGGGTGGCTCGCTTGCTTCTTCGCTGAATACGTGTAAATTGAAGATGTCGTTTATCCGAATTTAATGTCAATCGATTACCACCTGGCCGTTTCAGGTTCGGGTGGAAGAACCGTGAAGAGTTTCCCACGCTTCGTGCCGGTGCAGCGCATGCGCGCGTTATCGGCTGCGGAGGGGATACGTACAATCCATTCATTTCACATACAAGGAACAGAAACATGAAGACACTCACCCTCATCGCCGCTTTCCTCGCGCTGACTGCCACCGGTATCGCCCAGAACGGTGCGACACAGATGGAGCTCCCGGTATTCGGCGAGTTCTATAACGAATGCTGTGACGAAGTGGTCCTCGTGACCGGAACCGCGCATGTGGTTTTCAGGGGCGAACTCTTTGACGGCAATCATCTTCATCTCGACATGAAGAATGCCGTGGGTACCGGATCGAACGGCGGAACGTACACGCAGAGAGGTGCGACGACACAGAATGCTGAGGTCAAGGATAACGGAAGCGGTACCCTCACCTTTCAGGTGAAAATGGTGAATGATGACGGTTGCAGCTTCAGCATTCGCATGGTGCAGAAGATCACGATGAATGCGAACGGAGAAATGACCGCAGAGGTGATGAAGTACGATATTACCTGCGAGTAACGCACGATTCAGCTCCATTATGAACCCGCCCCGCCGCAATGCGACGGGGCGGTTTTTCATTCCACCCGCTTAAAAAACGGTCCCGTCCGCGGGAGCGGACGGGACAAAATACGCGGACGCCGTAGGCGGACACAAATACGATCGCCGAAGGCGATCAACGACGTCGCGCGCGCGGGACGCGCAGCGCGACTATTCCGCAAGCAGTTCCTGGATTTTCTTTTCGGTTTTGTCGTAGTCGGTGGCGCCGACCTTGACGTACTGCACCTTGCCTTCGCGGTCGAGAAGGACCACGTGCGGGATGCCGGAGACCTTGTAATCCATCATCGTCTGGCGGCCGGAGGTTTCCACGCCGATGGGCCAGTTGATTTCATGCTTGGGAATGAAGTCGTCCTTGAGCTTGCTCATTTCCTCGGCCGGCTCGACGGACTGACCTTCATAGCGCCCCTGGTAGGTGGTGAGTCCGACAACGACCAGGCCGTCGTCGCCGTATTTCTCCTGCCACTCGCGCAGATGCGGGAAGGCGCGGATGCAGGGGTTGCACCAGGTGGCGAAGAAGTCCACAAGCACCACCTTGCCCTTGAGACTCTCGACGGAAAGCGGATCGCTGCCCAGCCAGGTGTGTTCGGCCCACTCCGGTGCGGGCTTGTCGAGGGCTTCGCGCTCCTCGGCGATTTTCGTCATTTCCTGGCTCATGACGGACTGCACGGCGCTCCATTCGGTGCCTTCGGGCAGAACGGCCTTGACCTCGGCGACGAGGGCGTCCATGCCTTCGGTGTTGCCGTTTTCCTTGAGTTCATACATGAGCGGCGCGAGAATGGCACCGTAACGGGAATCGATGAACTGCTGCATGCGGGGATCGGACTGCGGATTCGCCGCGTTCTGCTTCGCCGCGTCGGCGTAGGCGCCGATGGCCTGCAGCGCATATCCCTGCGCCTTGTCCATGTCCTTTTTGTCGAGGTAGGCCGCGGTGAAGCTGCTGTAGATGTTGGCCAGCGCGAGCGGCTCGGCGGCGGCCAGCACGTCCTCGGTTGCCAGTTCCTCGGCCATCTCGATGTTGCCCGATCCGGCGGCGAACTGCAGCGTTTCGAGCTTCAGCGTGCGCAGGGAATCTTCATCCTTGATGTACGGCATCATTTCCTTGTTGATGGCGGGGAAGAGGTCCATTTTCTCCGACATCAGCGCGGCCAGTTTGAGCGCGCGGAGATCGTCCACACCGTAGCCTTCGACTTCGGTCATATCCGCGAATTCTGCGGGAAGCGCCTTCTGCATTTCGTCCATCAGCGCGTAGAACTTCTGTATCTCTTCCCCGGCGACCGCCATGGGATTGGCGGCGAACTCGGGATTTTCCTTTTCCATCTTCTGGAACACGGCGGCCATCGAGTCGTAGCGCGCGGCGAGCGTGGTGAACTGCACCCACTCCGGCGAATCCAGCGACTTCGAGGGCTCCTGTCCGTTCGAACTGCAGGCATTGACCATGAGCAGCGTCAGGGTGAGGAGGGTGGCGTTGGTGAGCCACTGCTGCAAGCGTTTCATATACGTATCCTTATTCGTGAAAAGTGTATTCGTCGTATTCACATGTGATGTGCAAGGGCGGTCCGGCGATTCGTGTGTCGCAGGGGGGAAGAACGCCCTGTTCGGGTCGAATTCTGCATTTCCGGGCTGTTTACCACGGAACGTCGTCGCGCTGCACCGGCAGCGTCATGCAGCGGCAGCCGCCGCCGCCGCGGGAAAGCTCCGCGCCCTCGATGGAGATGGCGTAGGAGGAGAGCGCGTCAAGGTCCACGGCGCCGGTGCGCAGGTCGTCGAAGCGCACGATGGAGAAGCCGTGGTGGTCGAGTTCCTCGAAGGTGTGCTTGTTGCGTCCGTAACCGATGATTTTTCCCGGTGCGATGGTGAAGAAATTGGCGCCCGAGGTCCATTGCTCACGTTCCTGGTACACCGGGTCCCCGCCGCCGCAGGCGATGGGCTCGAGGTCGAGTCCCACATGCCGCAGCGTGTCGAGCAGTCCCCCGCGATCGCGGATGGCGCGCACGCGGCGGTCGTGAATTTCCACGTGCAGCGCCCGGCAGGCCTGGGGACCGGTGATGAGCGGGGGATAGACCACGCATTTGTCTCGGTCGACCATGGTGAAAATCATGTCCAGGTGAATCGTGGCGCGCGCCTTGGGCATTTCCACCACGATCACGTGCTTGATGCGGTCGGCAGCGGCGAAGGATTTGATCAGCCGGTCGATGCCGCTGATGGACGTGCGTTCGGAGTTGCCGATGAGCACGACGTCCTCGCGCAGGATGAGCACGTCCCCGCCCTCGATGGTGAGGCCGGAGATTTCCTCGCGCGTGCCGTCGAAATAGAAGCCCTCGGCCCGGTATTCCGGGTGCCAGCGGAAGATGTGCTCCATGATCATGGCTTCGGCCACGCGCACGCGGTTGGCCATCGAGCCGGTGATCACGCGGTCGTTGACGCACATGGCCGCGTCGCGCATGAAGAAGAAATTCGGCAGCGGGGGCAGGGCGTAGAGATCGGGACTGAGGAAGCGTTCGAGCGTGTCGCTGCGTTTGACCGTGCCGTGGATGAGGCGGAAGGCCAGGTCCGTCGGCGTGAGCGCCAGCAGCTCCTCTGCCAGGTCCGGCCAGTGCACGGCGTCGCACAGGCGTCGCACCAAGCTTTCCCGCGCCTCGGTGATATGCAGGATCTCGCGCAGGAGATCCAGCAGTTCGCAGGTCTGCGCCACGCGGCTGAGCACGAATTCCAGCTGATTGTGCTCCCGCTGTGCGCGCGGCAGGTGCAGGATGTCGTCGTAGAGCACCTCCTCCGCGTTGGAGGGGGTCATGCGCTCGATTTCCTGTCCGGGCTGATGCAGCACCACGCGCCGTATGCGCCCGATTTCGGAGTTGATGTTTATCGACATGGTTTATCGGCTTTTTCGGTATTCGTAAACCTGTTGTGCAGTCTGTGCTGTGTCGTTGGTCGCCTCCGTCCCGCTTCGCGGGCCTTCGGCGCCCGTATTTGCGCCTTCGGCGCGTATTTGTCCCGCTGCCCGGCTTCGTTCCGCTGCGCGGAACTACGCCGCGGCAAGCGCGGGACGTATTTGGTCGCCTGCGGCGCCCGTCGTTTCACAGAGAAAATACGTGTCGCGCCAGCGACGCAAATACACGCTCGCCTCGGCGAGCGTAAATACGCACCGCCGCAGGCGGTGCAAATACACTCCGCCGAAGGCGGAGTAACAACTAATTTACTATATTTAGGCGATTACACACGACACATACGCTTTTTCACCAGGCAGGAGCACCCCATGGCAGAAGAATTGCATCCTGATCACGATAAAAATGAAGAGGACCTCTCGAAATCGGCCTACGCGCAGTACGCGGAGCAGGAGGACGTCGATCCGCGCTGCATTCCCATAAAGCTGGACGGTCCGGTGCCCGAGCACACGGATATCACCTATCCGGAGTATCCGCCGCACGATCACGAGACCTGGAAAACGCTGTACACGCGGCAGGAGCGCGAACTTCCGGGACGCGCCTGCGAGGAGTACCTGGCGGGAATGGAAGCGCTCGGACTGACGCCGGACCGCATTCCGAACCTGAAGGACATCAGCCTGAAGCTTGACGAGAGCGTCGGCTGGCGCATCGCGCGCATTCCGGGACTGCTGGACACCAACGATTTCCTCGGCTTCATGGCGCGGGCGCATTTCCCGTCCACCGATTACATCCGTCAGCCGGAGGAAATCGAGTACACGCCGGCGCCGGACTGCTTCCACGACATGTTCGGTCACATGCCGACGATCACCAACCCGTTTTTCTCGAATTTCTTCCAGTATTTCGCGCAGACCTATCTCAACGTCACCGAGGAGCGGGAAATACGCGCCCTGGAGCGTTTTTACTGGTTCACCGTGGAATTCGGCCTCATCAACACCCCCGAAGGACGCCGCATCTACGGTGCGGGCATCCTTTCCTCGCCGAAGGAAGTCACCCACGCGCTCTCCGACAACGTGGAAGTGATCGACTTCGAGCCCGAGCGCATCGGGGCGCAGGAATACGAGGTGTGGCATCTGCAGCCGACGCTGTTCGCCATCGACAGCTTCGAGCAGCTGGACCAGGAGTTCCGCGCCTGGGCGAAGGCCAAGGGCTGGAACGACTGATGGGCTTTATCAACCATGAGTTCAAGGCAGTGTGCGCGGATCCCGGCGGGATCCGCGCGCTGCTTGAAGAGCGCAACGCCGAATACGTGGGCAGGGACATGCAGGTGGACACGTATTTTCACGTGCGCCACGGCCGCCTGAAGCTTCGCGAAGGGAATATCGAACACGCGCTGATTCATTATCACCGGGAAGACCGCGCGGGCAGCAAAACCTCGCATGTGCAGCTGTACCGTCCCGAGCCCGATCCCGCGCTGAAAGAGATGCTCGCCGCGGCGCTGGGTGTGCGCGTGGTGGTGGCGAAGCAGCGGGACATTTACTTCGAGGACAATGTGAAAATCCACGTCGACCATGTCGAGGGTCTGGGCGATTTCGTTGAGGTGGAGGCCGTCGAGCGCTCGCCGTCGCATACCGAGGAATCACTGCGCACGCAGTGCCTCGCGTACGTCGCGCTGTTCGGGGTCAGGGACGAGGATTTCATTTCCGTCAGCTACGCCGACATGGTGGAAGCGCGCGGCTGATTTCCATACACCCGCCGAAATCGTATTTTGTCTGCATGGCACTCGACTACCTGACATTTCCTGACGAACTCGACCGCGCCGATTACGCCATGATCGGCCTGCACGGGCGCAACGCGAACAAGTACGCCTTCTTTCCCTTCGTGCGGCAGATGGGCTTCCTGCACACGCGCTGGGTGCTGCCCTCGGCCACCTTCGCCGGGGAGGAGAGCGCGGACGTGCGCTGGTGGTTCGACAACGACCGCAAGGATCCGGTGGAAGTGCAGCAGAGCCGCGGGGAAATCACCCGCCTGATCGACGCGCAGCTCGCCGACGGCATTCCCCCCGAGAACATTTTCCTCGTCGGTTTTTCCCAGGGTGCCGTCATGAGCGTGGACACCGCGCTTCGCTACCCGCAGCGTCTCGGCGGCATCGTCGCGCTTTCCGGCTATGTCGTGCATCCCGACTACCTGCGAGAGGAGCGGCACGAGGCCAATCTCCGCATCCCGATTTTTCTCGCGCACGGCACGCGCGACCACATCCTCTCCGTCGAAGTGGGACGCGAGAACAACCGCGTGCTCACGGACCTGGGGTATGACGTGGATTACAACGAATACGACACCGCGCACCGGGTGTCCAGCCAGGAGACGCGCGACATCCGCGCCTTTCTGCATCGGCACATGTACGGCATCGAACTCGACGACCCGAGAAAGCAGGATGAGCATGTCGTCACCTTCTGATCTCCTGACCGACGCGCGCGGCAAGCTTTTCGCCTCCTTTGCCGCGCCTCCCCGCGTCGTTTCCCTCGTCCCCAGCATCACCGAACTACTTTTCGCTCTCGGACTCACGGCGCGCGAGGTCGTCGGCCGCACGAAATTCTGCGTGCATCCGGCGGAGGCTGTCCGTGAGGTTCCCGACATGGGCGGCACAAAGACCGTGCACGCGGACCGTGTGCGCGAAGCGGCGCCGGACCTGCTCCTCGC
>CAJXSA010000224.1 GCA_913060595.1 uncultured Ignavibacteria bacterium | reverse complement strand
TGCTGCGAGAACTCGACACGCAGGTGCGCGAGACGGTCGCCGCGGGCGGCAGGCTGCTGCTGGGAGGTCGCCGCCGCGAGGGGGACGGCGCGTTCTATCTGCCCACGGTCGTCGCAGATGTCGGGCCGGGCATGCCGATGTACGAACAGGAAACCTTCGGTCCCGCCGCGGCCATCATCACCGTCCGCGACGAGGATGAGGCCATCGCCGTGGCGAATGACAGCGCGTTCGGGCTGGGCGCGAGCCTCTGGACGCAGGACCGTGCGCGCGCGGCACACATGGCGGCACGCATCGAGGCCGGTGCCGTGTTCGTCAACGGCCTGGTGAAATCCGACCCGCGCCTTCCCTTCGGGGGCGTGAAGCGCTCGGGATACGGCAGAGAGCTGTCCCATTTCGGCATAAGGGAATTCGTCAACATCAAAACAGTGTGGATCGCATGATGAAAACAGCATGGCCGGTCTTTGCCCTTGTTCTGCTGCTTACAGGCTGCGGCGGAGATGATCAGCAGAATCCGACACCGTCGGCAATCAGTCTCGTCGAGAGCGTGCCCGTGGAAACCGCACTGGGACGCGATGATATTCCTGACACCCGTGAAACGTGGCTTTCCATGCTGCGCGGCGCGGAGAAGTCACTGGACATCGCGCAGTTCTATTACGCGAACAAGGACGGTGAGGCCCTGGAAGAAATCCTGCGAGCTGTGATCGATGCGGCGGACCGCGGGGTGAAGGTTCGCGTCATCGGGGAGCGCAAGTTCTACGACACCTACCCGGAGACACTCGACCGCCTGCAGGAGCATGCGGGCATCGACGTACGCCTCTACGACATTTCGGAACTGACGGGCAGGGGCGTGCATCACGCGAAGTACTTCGTCGTCGATGGCCGACAGGTTTTCATCGGAAGCCAGAACTGGGACTGGCGCGCCCTGCGTCACATCAACGAACTCGGGGCGGCCATCACGGACATTCCCATCGCCACCGCGTTCACGCATGTGTTCAATTTCGACTGGGCGCTCTCCGAACAGCGCGATATTGAAGAAGCGAGTGCGGCCGCGGACACGATCACGACTTCCTTCCCCGTGGTCATCGAGGACTCGCTCGGCCGGCATGAGATCACGCCGGTGTTCAGTCCGCGGGACCTGCTTCCCATGGGGGCGCTGTGGGATGAAGATGCGATCAAGGAGTTGATATCCGGTGCCCGCGACAGCCTGAAACTGCAGCTGCTCAGCTACCGCAGCTACCCATCTCTCGAGAATGCGCTGCTGCAGGCGGCTGCCAGCGGGGTGCACGTGTCGCTGCTGCTTTCGGACTGGTCGCTCGGTGACGCGCAGCAGCAGGATCTCGGACGGCTGCAGCGGACGGAGAACATCTCGGTCCGTTTCACACGGATTCCCGAATACAGCGGCGGTTTCATCTCCTACGCCCGTGTCGAGCACTGCAAGTACCTGCTCGCTGATGACACGCATGCATGGATCGGCACGAGCAACTGGTCACGCAGTTATTTTCACTCGTCGCGCAACGCGGGTGTCATACTGCACTCCCCGGGGCTGCTGCGCCTGCTGCACGCGAAGTATCAGCAGAGCTGGGAGGGACCGTACGCCGTGCAGTTTGATCCCACGAAAACGTACGAAGCGCGTGTGCGCGACGACGGAAGCGGTACATAGACGTGTTGCACGGAGGCACATTGGAGAGCACGCAGACACAGAAGACAGGACACGAAACGCACGAAGGGCCGACGGAACTTGCCCGGCGCGCACGTTTCTGGGCGCGCGTCTTCCTCACCACGCTGGCTGCGACCCTGCCGCTGACGGCAATGGCCCTCTGGCTGCTTTCCTATCTCCCGTTCTGGCCGCAGGATAGGGACGTGCACGGGCTGATCGCCATTTCCATCGGCATCGTGGGCATTCTCGTTTTTTTCATTTTCCTCTACAAGTATCAGATGCTCAGCACGCTGACCCGCAGGGGACGCATCACCGCGCTGATTCTGCACGGCAGCATCGTGCTGCTGCTTTTCCTGCTGCTGATCTGGGGAGGATACGACTCGCCGTGGAAATCCATCGCGTTCTGGGGGGATTACACCCTGCACGAAACGATCAAGACATGGGTGATCGCCGTTCTGGTGATCGGGACGCTCACGCTGCTGGGCAGCCTGTTCGATTACGTGCGAAAGCGCCTCGCGGGAGAATTGCCGTCCGAGTGACGTGACAGAAGCGCTCAGGGGCAGAACGGGATTGGCTTCAGGAAAAAAACGCGCGGAGTTCCTCGAGGATGCGAGGCGCGGCCATGCCGTCTCCGAACAGCGAAGGATCGGTCGATGTCTCCGGACGGCTGTTGAACGCGTCGTGAATGCGCTGCGGATCCGCCCCGGTGATGGTGCACCAGCCGCTGCGACACAGCTGATGCCATGCCGTCGCGTCGTCGAGACAGAGCGAAGGCACACCGCTGAAATAGGCTTCGCGTGTGAGTCCCCCCGAATCGGTGAGCACGTGTCGCGCACCCTGCAATAGCCCGAGAATCTCATGATGCGCAAGGGGTGGCAGCAGGTGCAGGGAATCCTTCGATGGAACGATGCCGGCCTCGCGCATGCGTCCGGCCGTCCGCGGGTGCAGGGGCAGGTACACGGGGAGAGGCAGATCTGCAAGGGTATCGATCAGCGCGCGGAGCCGGGCGCTGTCGTCTGTGTTCACCGCGCGGTGAATGGTGCACAGTGCGTACTCTTCCCCGGTGAGGTCGTACCGGCGGCGAAGTTCCGCGGGTGAGGGAAGCGCGTCGTGCGCGCGCAGAAACAGATCGAACATGATATCACCCGTGTGCACGGCATCGCCCCCGACGAGCTCGCCGTCGAGATTGTCGACCGCGTCCTGCGTCGCGCAGAGGAGAAGTTCGGAAAGGTGATCAACGGTCACGCGCGTCGCTTCCTCGGTGGCGGAGGACGCCGGAATGCGCGTCCCATGCATGTCGCGGCTGCGCTCGCCGGCCTCGACGTGGAAGACCGGCAGCTGCATGCGCACGGCGGTGAGCGCTGCGGCGAGCGTGCTGTCGGTGTCCCCGAAGCAGAGGAGCCCGTCGGGCCGCTGCGCGGCGATCACGGACTCGAGCTGTGTCATCATCGATGCGAGTCGCGGAATGCCGTCGGTGTCACCGGTTTTCAGGGTGACGTCAGGCGCGGGGATGGCGTACTCCTGAAGAAACTGTGTCGAGAGAGCCGCATCATAGTGCTGCCCGGTGTCGACGAGCACGTTGCGGAAGGGAAGCGGGGCGTGGGCGGACATGGCCGCGTATTTCAGGTACTGCGGACGTGTGCCGATGACAGTGAGGACGGTGTGCATCAGTGCGATACCCCGGTGTCAGAGATGAAAACGGACGCTGGTCAGTTCCTCGTTCACCGCAGCCTGTCTGCCCTGCTTGAGTCCGAGCGGCTTGACGATGTCCGCCATTTCCTGCAGGCTGCCGTCGAAGCGGTACTTCGCGCGGAATTCCTCACGTGGGAACAAGACCCAGATGACGCCGTCCGGATCGATGGCGGGCTTGAGCCGCCGCGCTTTCTGCTTCCATTCGGCGGCGGAGGTCGGTGCGACGAAAGCGATGTCGCAGACGCCCTGGGTGACGAATTTGTTGTCGTCGCAGAGCGGCTCCACGAGTTCCTTCAGATAGGCAGGCTCACGGTCGATGCGAATTTTCAGCCATGGAATGATGCCCCATTTTTCTGCGAGGGATTTGTTGTTCCTGCTCATATCTGATGCATGCTCCTCAGCTGTCGTCCTGTGGGGAAATCGCTTTCTTGCCGATGTCGGTGCGGTAGTAGGCGCCGTCGTAGCGTATGCGGTTGACCGCATTGTAGGCCAGCCGGATGCTCGCCGCGAAGTCTTTGTCCTCCCCGAGTGCCGTGACGCCGAGGACACGTCCGCCCGCGGTCAGCACGCGTCCGCCGTCCTGTTTGGTCCCGGCATGGAAGACGATCACCCCCTCCTTGTTCTCGTCGATGCTGTCGAGCCCGGCGATCGCTTTGCCGGTGTCATAGGCGTCGGGATAGCCGCTCGAAGCCATGACCACGCATACGGCGTTCGCATCGTGCAGCGGCAGCCGGTTCAGCTGCAGCTTTGTGTCGGCGATGTCGCGCAGCAGCACCGCGAGGTCGTAATCGACGAGGGGCAGGACGACCTGCGTCTCCGGATCTCCGAAGCGGCAGTTGAATTCCAGCACCCGCGGACCGTCCTCGGTCAGCATGAGTCCGACGAAAAGCACGCCCGCGTAGGGGATGCCGTCCGCGCGCATGCCGTCGATCACGGGCTTGATGATGCGAATCTTCACATCCGCCAGCAGCTCGGTGGGCATGTGCGGTGTCGGCGCGAAGGCCCCCATGCCGCCGGTGTTCTTGCCCATGTCATTGTCGAGAATGCGCTTGTGGTCCTGCGCCGGGGCGAGGGTGACAAAGCGTGTCCCGTCGGTGAGGGCGAAGACGGACGCCTCGACGCCCGTGAGGAATTCCTCGACCACCAGTGTCGTGCCGGCGTCACCGAACGCGTCTCCTTCGAGCATCTCCGCAGCGTTGCGGAGCGCGTCTTTTTCGCTTTCCGCGATGATGACGCCTTTCCCCGCTGCGAGTCCGTCTGCCTTGAGCACGAGCGGGTATCTCGCCGCGCGCAGGTAGGAAAACAGCTCTTCTTTCTCTTCCCGCCCGAACACCCGGTAGTCGGCCGTGGGAATGCGATGACGTTTCATGAAGTCCTTCGCGAAGGCCTTGCTGGTCTCGAGCTGCGCCGCCGCGCGGGTGGGACCGAAAATGCGGAGGCCGGCGTCGCGGAATGCGTCGACGATGCCGGCGGCGAGCGGGGCCTCGGGACCGACCACGGTCAGGTCGATATTCTGCTTCTTCGCGTAGTTCAGCAGGCCGTCGATGTCGGTCGGTTTGATATTCACATTGGTGCCGAGCTGCGCCGTCCCGGCATTCCCCGGGGCACAGTGCAATTCGGTCATTTCCTTGCTGTGCTTGAGTTTCCAGCAGATGGCGTGTTCACGCCCGCCGCTGCCGATAACGAGGATGTTCATGGGGCATCAGGAGAAATGGGGTTGCGGTGATCGTGCTCTTCAGGCCGTCCGGCGTTTCGCGCACGGACGCGTGTGCCGTGCGGGTCCGCCTCGAGCAGGGATGCGAACAGGGTCGCGAGCTGTCCGGTGAGGGTGCGGCGTTCGAACTGCTCGACGAAGGCATACGTCGGAGCGGGCAATCTATCACTTTTGTGCAGTGCATACAAGGTATGAAGCTGCTCTGCGATGGCCTCGCTGTCGTCGGGAGGCGCGAAGAACGCGGCGCCGCTCTTCGCGAGCACCTGGCGTGCCGCGCCTTCCGGCACGCAGGCGAGAATGGGTTTGCGCGCGCCGAGATACTCGTAGAGTTTTCCGGTGGACATCATCTCTTCGCCGCGTCCATGACCGATGGTCATCCAGAGCACGTCGGCATCGACCAGGTGCTGCACCGCCTCGCGATGCGGCAGGTACCCGTGCATTGTCACGCTGTTCTCAAGGTCGAGCGTACGCAGCAGTTCGCGGTCCTCTTCGCGGGCGCTGCCGACGAAATGTGCCTCGAGTTTCCCGGCCAGGGCGGGTTGTCGATCGAAAAGCATGCGCATCGCACGGAGAAAGGCTTCCGGTGACCTGTTGTAATAGAACGTGCCCGAATAGAGAAAGCGCAGCGGCGCGTCGGCCGGACGCTGTCGCCGGACGTGGCGGAAATCTTCCTGGTCGAATCCCTGCGAGAGAATCGTGACGTCGCCGTGCGAGAGAAAGGGATAGCCGGTGAGTATGCGCTCCTTGATGGGGCGGTTGATGCTCAGGATGCGGTCGGCCATGTGCAGCACGCGCTGTTCCCTGCGGCGGTGCAGCGCGCGGTGCAGCGGTGTGAGGTAGAAATGCAGGGGATTCTCGAGCCAGGCGTCGCGGTAGTCGACGACGAGGGGAATGCCCGTGCGCTTTTTGATTTCCGCGCCGATGAGAAAGTCCGTGTACGGCGGCGCCGTTGCGAAGATTGCGTCCACCGGCTGGGTTTCGATTGCGCGGAGGGCGGCATGCACCGCGTGTTTTTTCCAGCCGATTTTATTGTCGGGTATGAACACGGACTGGCTGAGCTTCCCGAGCAGGCCCAGCGATTTCCCTGAGGGCATGCGCACGACGCCCTTTTTGCGGAAAAGATGCAGCGGATCCAGCGACGGTGTGCGGATGACTTCGATATCCAGTCCGTCCAGCTCTGTGAGCAGGCTGTCGTCTTTTGCGAAGTACCCGCGGTCCTCGACCGTGAGCACGACGGGCTGCCAGCCGAACTGCGGGAGATACTTGACGAACTTGAGCGTGCGCTGCACGCCGCTGAGTCCGAGCGGCGGGAAATAATACGCGATCACGAGGACGCGGTGCATGTCCGTGCGCGCGGTTCTCATGCGTCGAGCTCCACGAGCGTGCGCGGCAGCGAACTGAGCACGTCGGCGCCGCGTGCGGTGATGAGCACATCATCCTCGATGCGCACGCCGCCGAGGCCGGGGATGTAAATGCCGGGTTCGATGGTGATGATCATTCCCGGTTCGAG
>CAJXSA010000223.1 GCA_913060595.1 uncultured Ignavibacteria bacterium | reverse complement strand
CGCTGCATGCCGAGTACTTCTACCTGAGTGAGAAGGAGCAGGGCAGCCGCGTCCGCATGCCCCTCGGTGAAGCGGAGCTCCCGTCAATCCTCGAAAACCTGTGCATACTGATACGCACGGGAACGTTTCCGCACAGCATGCGCAAGAAGGACTGCAATGGTTGCGCGTACGCCGACCTCTGCGGCGACAGCGCGGAGGTGAGCGGCCAGAGCGCGCGGAAAGTCGCCGATGAAAGCAACCATGCGCTCGACGCGTTCAGGAGGCTGCAGCATGACTGATCACACCTCGCTTGCCGACCGGGAGGCGCGCGCGCGCATCACCTCCGATCTGGACACGTCCCTGCTCGTCGAGGCGGCGGCCGGGACGGGGAAAACCACCAGCATGGTGGCGCGGATGACCGCGCTGCTGCGCACGGGCCGCACACGCATCGAGCATCTCGCGGCGATGACCTTCACCGTAAAAGCGGCCGGTCATCTGCGTGAAAAATTCGAGCAGTCGCTTCGCGCCGCGGTGCGGGAAAGCGGCGACCGCGAGGAGATCGCGTATCTGTCCGCGGCGCTCGACGACATCGACCGCCCCTTCATCGGCACCATTCATGCCTTCTGCGCGACACTGCTGCGTGAACGTCCGCTCGAAGCGGGCGTCGATCCCGGTTTCGCCGTGCTCGATGAGACCGAGGCCGCGCTGCTGCGAGCACGCGTGTTCCATGATTTCATGCGTGATGGGGAGAATACGAGTCCGTCCGCCGCAGGACAGGAAGGTCATCACATCCCGCTGGCGGCGCTGCGCGACGCGTATGAGCAGCTGTGTGCCAACCCGGACGTAGAATTCCCCGCTCCCGCCGTGCCGGAACCCGATCTGTCCGCTGCGTTCGCACAGCTCTGCGATCTCATCGAAGATCTCGGTGCGCTGCTGCCACCGGACTCGGCGTCGAACGACGAAGACAGGCTGCAGTCCCTTCTGCGCGCAACCATGCGGCAGCCATATCGCACGACGCATGACACCGCCGGACGCGCAACTCTGCTGGCGCCGTTCCGCAGCGGCGAAGACCTCGTTCGTCTCAAATCCTGGCGAGACCTCATCGACGATGCGAAAACCGATGTGCGGGAACGTTGTGGTGCTTTCGCCGCGGAGTTCGTGGAGCCCGCACTGCGCAGCTGGGAGAGCTTCCTTTATCCCGCCGCCATTGCGCAGGCGCGCCGCATCGCCGCGCGCTGGGAAACGGAAAAACAGCGGCGCGGCTTGTGCACGAACGACGACCTCCTGATCCTGACCCGTGACATGCTGCGCGATCATCCGGCAGTGAGAGAGGAACTGCAGCAGCGCTTCACGCATCTTCTCGTCGATGAATTCCAGGACACCGATCCCGTGCAGGCAGAAATCATGCTGTACCTCACGGGTGAGGATACGACGGAACGAGACTGGCACAGGCTGCGGCCGCGTCCGGGCTCGCTGTTCGTGGTCGGGGATCCCCGGCAGTCCATCTATCGTTTCCGCCGCGCGGATATCACCGTGTACAACAGTGTCGCGAGGATTCTCGAGGCGAACGGTTCCTCCCGCCTGCGCCTGAGCAGCAGTTTCCGTGCCCTGCCCGCCGTGTGCGACTGGGTCAACACGCGCTTCGCGGAAGTCTTCCCCGCTGCGGAGACGCCGTATCAGGCAGCACATGTCCCACTGACCGCGGTGCGCTCCGGGGAGAGTCCGCTGCGTGGCGCGTACGCGATGCCGATCACGTACAGCGGCATGAAGTCCTCCGCGACAATGCTGGCGGAGGAAACGGCGCTGCTCGCACAGTGGACGGCGTCAGCACTGGCCGCCGAAATCCGCATCGCGGTGCGCGCAGACGATGGAACGGAAACGCAGCGTGTACTCGCCCCACGGGACATCCTGTTGCTGACACCGACGAATGCGGGAATCGACGCGTTCGCCGCGGCGATGGAGCAGCGGGGCATTCCTGTCACCGTCGCCGGCGGCTATGCGCTGCGTGACAGGAAAACGCTCCGCCCCCTGATGCACATCCTGCATGCGCTCGCGGATCCGCTCGACGAGATATCCGTGGTCGCCTATCTGCGCGGTCCGCTCTGCGGTGCGGATGACGCCGCGCTCGCCGACTACCGCGCACGAGGCGGACAGTTCACGTTCTTTTCCCCGGTGATCAAAGGTGCGGACACGCGCATTCTCGACGGCCTGGCGTTCCTGAAAGGCAAAGTCCGTCTTCTGCGTTCGCTTCCCCCTGCCGCTGTCATCGGCAGCATCATCGAGGAGGCAGGACTTCTGTCGTGGACGGCGTCGGCGGAGCGCGGGAATCTCCGCGCGGGGACGCTGCAGCGTCTCGTCGAATTCGCACAGGCCGCTTCCGCCCGCGGGCAGGCGTTCGCGGACATCGTCTCCGGGCTGGACGCCGCAATGGAAAGAAGTCGCGTCGACGGCATTGCGCTGTTTCCCGATGCAAATGCCGTTCGCATCATGAACGTGCACAAAGCGAAGGGACTTGAAGCGCCGGTGGTCATCCTTGCCAGGCACAACGGAGCGCGCACGGGACGGGACCTGCAGACCGTGTGCATCGATCGCCGCACGCAGCCGCCGCGCGGCGTCATGCGCGTGCAGCAGCGGTTTCCCGGCGGGGGCGCCGTTCCGGTCGCCGTCGCCGCGGACTGGGAGGATGTTCGTGCCGTGGAACAGCAGTATCTCGACGCGGAGCGGGAACGCCTGCAATACGTCGCGGCCACGCGCGCAGAATGTGTCCTCCTCGTCGTCAGGAGAAGCAACGAGTCGAAAACCCCCGACAGCTGGGATGTCCTGCTGCGCGGTTCTCTCGAAGATGCACCGGAATTCCCCGCAGCGCCCGACACCGCGGAATCACATGCGCCCACGCTGCCTTCCCCGCGGCAGGTGAAGGACGAGATCGAACGCCGGCGCATCGCCGCCGCGCAGAAAAGCTACGTCCTGCAAAGCCCCAGCCGCCTTGCGCATCCCATCGACGGCGGTGCGGCGAAGGGCGGCCCAGAGCACACTCCGGCTTCGGACGGACAGGGGCGGCACTTCGGCAGCGCCGCGCACCGCATCCTGGAAACAGCGCTTCGGGACAGTCCAGAGGATGCGCGCCTTCTCATCGCCCCGATCGCAGAGGAGATGAAACTGGATGGCGCGCAGCAGGACATGCTGCGCGAGATGCTGGAACGCGCGGTCAGCAACGCACTCTGGCAGCGCATGAGCGCTGCGACACGCTGCTACACGGAGCTGCCCTTTGGCGAAATGATATCGGGTGATCGCGAAACAATTCCCACCGTGATGCGCGGCACCATCGATGCGGTGTTCGAAGAGAACGGTGTGTGGACAATCGTCGATTACAAAACGGACGAGGTGCGTGACGCCGACGATCCGCGCGTCGCGCAATACCGGCAGCAGATCGGTGCGTACCGGGACGCCTGGGAGCGCATCACAGGCCAGCGTCCCAGGGCACTGCTCTGGTTCGTGCGCACCGACCTGATAGCGGAATAAAATTTTCACTATACTACAGCGGAATCCCAACGAGCGCTGTTTTGCCATGCGGAACGTGATACTCCCTGTCATACTTCTCCTCTCCGTCTCGACACTCAACGCACAGCCGACCCACCACCATGTCGTCTACGAGGGTATGTCGGGGTACTGGACAGGGTTGTTCGAGATGCGCGACAGCACGGGCGCGGAACGCTTCGCCCGCGTCGCCTGCGACATTCGGCGCAGTCTCGACGGTGCGAGCCTGATCATGCACACCTACCGTCACGGCGACGAACGCATCAGCGAGCAGTTCGAAGCATGGGTGTTCGACACAGACCGCCTCCTGTTCCGCATCGCAGAGACCGATGCACGCGGCGCGCAGATCCGCAGTTACACCGTGCAGGGACTGCAAAAGGTGCGCAGGCCCGGACAGTGGGTCATTCGCCTGACCGAACGTGGGGACACAATGTTTCATCGCAGGACCTGCATCCGGCAGAACGACTCCCTCATCGTACTCCGCGAAACGACCGGGGACATGGTCGAATGGCGCGTCGCGAGCATACTCCGCCTGGGCCGTCGGACGCGCCCCGCCGCGACGGGATTCACACTGCCGGGATACGAGCAGGCCAGGCGCGTTTCCGTCGTCGGCAGTTTCAACGGATGGGAGCCGGGTGTCACCCCCATGCGGCGCACGCGTGCGGGATGGTCGGTCGCGCTGCCCCTCCCTCCCGGCGAGTACCAGTATAAATACGACGTCGACGGCCTGCTTCTCAGGGATCCTCTCTCCACAAGCCTGATCAGTGACGGTCAGGGCGGACACAACGCCATCAAACTCGTCCCATAAAAAAATCCGCATGACGCGCGATGCATCATGCGGATCATTCCTGACGTGAGACGTGCTCAGAAGCTGCGCTTCGCGCCGCTCAGTCCGAACTCGATCAATTCCGTCACCGTATCGTCGTCCGTGCTCACGGAGCGCACCATGCCGTTCAGCGGCACGGAAGGGTGATAATACCCCTCGGATTCGAAATCCTTGATCCATGTTTCCACCTTGGCGGTGGCACGCGTGCAGCCGTTGAACGTGCCTGCGGGCACGCGTGTGACAGCCGTGCCGCCTGATTTCTCGAAATTCACGACCAGCCCGGTGAGGCCCTTGGCGTACATGCTCTTCGACATGGAAAGCACCATGCCGTCGATTTTCTGCACTTCCTCGTCCTCACCCGCCTTCATCTTGACCCATTTGACATCCATGTCATCAGGATTCATGCTTTTCTGCACCTGCTCCAGACCGGAGACAGCCATCTGCATGGTGGTTTCACCCGATGCGGTCAGCGACGCGCTCTCGATGATCCACGCATTTCCCTCCTTGCCGACGATGGCGGTTCGAATGACCGAGCGGTCTTCACCGTCCGTCACTCCGTGCACGACATACTGTCCCACGGCATACGGCATGACGGCGGTGAACGCGCCGCTCGCGTCGTATGACTGCGACGACGACTTGCCGAACCAGTCGACGACGCGTTTCTGCATTACAGGATTGACCGAAGCGCCGCAGGCCGTCAGGACGACGGCAAGGGCAATGACTGTTGCTGATCTCAAACGCATGTACATCCTCCAGGTTGTATCGTATATACGCGGAAACGGGAATGATCCCGTCTGTTTCCCGCTGGTATTATGCCGGTGTCTCCATGCCTGTCACCCGCTTCCCTGACCTCCCCGCAGCACATCCGCTGCTTTTTGCAGGGGTGCTTCTCCCTCTATGTCCTCACCGTGGGGCTCCCGCCGCCGATGCTGGCGCGCACGTGCGGCTTCCGCGATCAGCGGAAGCGAAACACGAAACCGCCGTAGGCGGACTGTATGGCCCCTTCACCCATGCGCGCGGCATCGCCCGCACGGAAATACCAGTCCATGCCCATGCGGAAACCGATGTAGCTCTGCAGGTCAACTTCGACGCCGACACCGGTGAAAGGGGAAAACACGTTGGCGTGCGTCGTCGTGGAATTGCCTCCGGACAGCATTGTCTGCCGGGTGTTGAGATAGGCTCCGCCGGCACGCACGAATAGTGCGGACATCCCGGTAAGCGGGAGATGGCCAGCCAGTGCCGCTTCCGCGCTCATCGAAGAGACTTCACCGCTCTGCGACACGCCGCCGTCGGCATGACTGATGCCGCGAAACGACGTCCCGCCGAGAAGGTTCATCGCGGCGCTGACACTGACAAAGCGGTGCAGACGGTAATCGAGCTGGGCCCGGAACTGGGGGCTGCTGGATTTCTCGATGCCCGAAAACACATCGCCCGATTTGAATGCGGTGCGGGAATAACCGACAGCGGCGAATACAGAGAAAAACTCGTCATCAGAAGCCGTGCGGATACCAGGCTGCGCCACCGCTGTCACGGTCGCAAACAGCATGCCGAGAAGCATCACTCCGCCGGCCATGCATCGTCGGTGCATACGAGAATTTGTAGAAAAAAACATGTCACACTCCTTACAGCGTTCGTTGTGTTACGTACCAGGCCCCTCGGCAGGCGTTGTGATTCCCGGGGGCAACAGCAGGAATCGAACTTCTCACGGATTCTCATCCGCATGAAGTGTGAGAGTGAGAGAGTATTCGTGTGAGACGACATCACAAAGGTCGGCTTTTTTTTCGACAGTGTCAAGTCCTGCGGCACAAAAAAATATTTTTTTTCTTTTTTTCTTCCCCCCGCCCGGAAAGCTTCCACGCACAGGTTCCACGCCCTGCGGACCTCTGCCGGATGCAGCGGTGCATTTGCTATCTTCCCAACTTCCGCGCACATTTCCCTGACATCATTTCCTTCCCGTTTTCACCGTCGGAGGTCTCCGATGAAGCTGTCCACCCCCGCGCTTCTGCTCCTGCTTCTGCTCACACTCCCCGTCCATGCCCAGCAGCGCCCGCTCACCTTCCAGCCGGCCGACACCATGGGCGCATACCACGGATACACCCCGCTGCGGCTTTTCCCCATTCCCACGGACAGGGCCTGGCCCGGCGCGGCGAACAGCGGACGCGGCGTTTTCGCCCTGCATTCCTATGCCGTCCCGTACTGGGGTCCCACCGCAGAGCGCGCGAACGAGGCGGTGCT
>CAJXSA010000222.1 GCA_913060595.1 uncultured Ignavibacteria bacterium | reverse complement strand
CGCGCGGCCGGCATTCCCGCCATTGCCATCGAAGGGAATCACGACCGCCGAAAGCGCACCGAACCCGCCTGCGCACTGGACATACTCGCGGGCGAGGATTACCTGCGCCTGCTGCGTCCGGATATCGCGGACGGTGCGCTCACGCTGCGGCCGTGGAGGTCCGACAGCGGCGGGGGCATGGTCGAGGCAGCGGACGGCGTGGTGATCGCGGGACTGGGTTTCCTCGGGCACAACATCGAGGAGTATCACCGGCAGGCGGCGGAGCAGCTTTCCGACGACACGTTCACGATTCTTCTCTCCCATGTCATGGTGCAGCCCGGCGAGGAAACGCTCGAGTACGGCTGCGTGGCCTACGAGGACATCGCCCCGCTGCGCGGGCGCATCGGCTACCTGGCCCTCGGACACCGGCATACGCGCGTGGGCATGGACGCCGCGATGGATGGCTGGGTGTATAATCCCGGCTCCCTCGAATTCGTCAACACGCTCGACTACCGCCTGCCGCCCGCACTGCGCGGCTTCCTCGACGTCACGGTTTCCGATGCGCCCTTCGGCGATGTCGCCGCCGACGCGGAGATCGAGGACGGCGGACAGGGGAGCGGGGAGGCGACCGGCGTCGCCGAACCGGTTGCGGTCGAGCGCCTGGGATATCATCTGCGCGTGCGGCATGTGCCGACGGACAAGCGTCCCGCGCACACGCTGCGCCCGGACATCAGCGGCTGCGATACTCCCGCAGCGGTGATCGACGCCGTGCGTCACGCCGCGGAGGAAATGGACGCCGCGCTCGTCACGCGCCGGCCCATACTGATCGCGCGCCTGCAGGGCACACTGGCACTCTCCCGCGCGCGCATTCCCCGCGCCGGCATCACGGCCATGCTGCAGGAGGACTTCGGCGCCATGCACGTGGAGGTCATGGACCGCGACCTGCTCGGCGGCGCGGACGTCGGCACGCTGCTGGCGGATGCCGAGGATCTCGAACAGCTCACCGACCGCGCCCGCGCGGTGGCGGCGGAGCTTCTGCGCGGCGGGGGCATCGCCGTCGGAAGAGAGAGCGACCTCGCCGCCACGCTCATCGACATGAAAACGCAGCTCGCAGGCAGCGCGAAAAATCCATCGAAGGAAACCCTCCGCGAGCTGCGCCGGCAGCTGCTACCGTATGTGGAATACGACGTCGACACATCCACCGACGCGGCGGATGCGGAAGGAGGGGCGGCATGATCATCACGGCGCTGCGCCTGCGGAATATCAAGTCCTTCGTCGACGCGGAACTGCATTTCTCCCGCGGCATCAACGTCATCGCCGGCGCCAACGGGGCGGGGAAGTCCACGGTGATCGAGTCCATCGGACTCGCGCTCTTCGACGCCTGGCCGCAGAAATTTCGCGACGGAAACGCCCGCACGGGCTTCCTGCGCAACGGCGAGAAGGAAGGCGGCATCGAAGTGGATGTGCAGCGCGGGGACGCGCGCTTCACCGTGCGCTGTGCGCTCGGCAGCCGCACCCGCGCGGGACGCGTCAGCATCGATTACGAGCGCACGCTGCTCGGCGGCGACGGCGCGGAGATCGCTTCCAGCGCCGGACGCAAGAAGGAATTCCAGGACGATGTCCGCACGCATATCCTCGGCGCGGCGCGCATCGACGACGACCGCCTGTTCAGCGACATCATCGGTACAGAGCAGGGGGCCTTCGACGACCCTTTCACGCGCGCCGAAAGTGAACGCAAGGCGCTGTTCAAGAAAATCCTCGGCATCGAGGATTTCCAGGACTTCGAGCGGCAGTTCCATGCGTTGGTGAAGATGCAGCGCGACGAGGCGGGTGAGCTGGAAGTGCGTGTCGACGAGAACGCCGGCGTCCCCGAAGAACTCGCACAGGCCCGTGAAGAACTTGCCGTTCGGGAAACGCGTGCAAAGGACGCCGCCTTCGCCCTGGAGTCCGCCGCGGCCGAAACCGCCGCTGCATTGAAGACGCCCGACGCCCTCGCCGCACAGCGTGAGAAACTCGAAAAAGCCCGAGGGGAACGCGAGAGGCTGCGGGAAAAACTGCATGGAGCGGAGGCGGCCGCGGCGCAGGCGAAATCGCTGGCCGAGGAGGCGCGCAGCGCGGCCGATGCCGTGCGCGCGGCAAAGGATGGTCATGAGGCTTATGCTGCCGCGGAAAAGACGCTGACCGAATTGCGGAAAGCCGCGCAGGAACGTGATGCGGCGAAAGAGCTACTCTCCACGCGGCAGGCGAAATACGCGGAGGATCGTGCGGCGCTCATGGCACGCGCGGAAGGCGCGCAGAAGCAGCAGGAGGAGATGGCAAAGGACATCGCAGCGGGCGAAGAGGATCTCCGCCGTCGCGATGCACGCATAGAAGAACTCCTTGGCGATTATGCTTCACTGGAGAAAGAGAAAAGCGGACTCGACGCCCGCGCCGCATTCGCCCGGAAACTGCGGTCGTACGTGCAGGACATCGACACCGTGCAGCGGACGCTGGACAATGCGGATGACAGCCTCCGCACGCTTCGCGACCAGCTCGCGGATCTCCGCGATGAGCAGGACTCCCTGCAGCTCGATGCGGATTTCCTCCCGCAGCTCACCGATGAAGCCGAGCGCCTGTTCGCGCAGTACATAGGCGACGGTTCGTCAGGTGCGGCGGAAGCGCCGTTCGCCGCTATGCTCACGCAGGCGCGCGACCTGGAGTCCGTCCTGCAGCGGCAGGTCGATGAGGCGGCGCGCACACTCGGCAGCAGAAAGCAGGAAGGAAAAGGCGCGCGGAAGGAACGCGATGACGCCGGCAAGCGGCTCGCCCTGCTGCGGACGAAGCACGAAAAACTCGTTGCGGATCTTCGCGAGGATACCGCCGCACTGCAAACGCTCGAGCAGTCGTGGAAAGAGGAACGCGCCGCGCTCACCGTCCGCCTCGACGCACATGCAGATCTCGACGCGCACATTGCCGCAGCGGATGCCAGGCTCGCGGAGCATCGCAGCGCGCATGAGGCCTGGCTTGCGCAGAAAGGTGCGGCGGAGCAGCTGGCGGCGCGGGAGAAAACGCATGCGGACGCAATCTCTGCAGCAGAAGAGACGAAAACAGCCCTCGCCACGGTGGAAAAAGATGCGGCGAAACAGGAGGCCGCTTTTTCCGAAGAGGAATACGCCGCCGCGAAATCCGCCCTGGACGAGGCGCGCGCAAAGGAAATGACAGCCTCCAACACGGTGACGGAATGGAAGACCCGCGTTGAAGAGCAGCACAAGACGGTAAAAAAGCTTGAGAAGGAGGTCCGGGATTTCGAGCGCCTGCGCCTGCAGTCCGTCCGCGCCCGCACCGAGGCCGATTTTTCGAGCGAAGTGCACACGCGTGTCGTCCGTGAACTCGCACAGCACGTGGGCGCGTCCATTGTCAGCGCGCTTTCCGCATTCGCTGCGGACCTTTACCAGCGCATCGCACCGGAGCAGGGACTCGCGCTGCACTGGGATCCGGCGACCTATGCGGTGGAACTGCGCGGCGAACAGGGACGCGTGCGGGGACGCGAACTCTCCGGCGGACAGCTCATGGGCGTGTCCCTTGCCGTCAAGCTGGCGCTGATCAAGTGGTACGCGCAGTGCCGCGTGGGTTTTCTCGACGAACCCACCACGCATCTCGATCGCGAAACCCGCCGCCACCTCGCCGACGTCATCCAGCATCTCGAACAGCTCACCGGCGACAGCGACCCCTGGTTCGATCAGCTCTTCGTCATCAGCCACGAGGAATCCTTCGCCGGCGCGGGACACCTTGTGGAACTCGCACGGGATGCGGAGGCGGGGAGTCGGGTGGTTTAAGATTGCAGATGGCAAATTGCAGATTGCAAATTGCAAATGGCAAATGGCAAATGGCAAATGGCAGATGGAAAGGATGGAAGTATGGATGTGAAAATGGATGATGCGGGGATGATAGAGAAGGCGCTGTCGATGGCGCTGATGGCGCATGCGGGACAGAAGGACAAGTACGGTGCGCCGTACGTTTTGCATCCGCTTCGGGTGGGACTCGGCGGGGAAAGCGCGGCGGAGATTGCGTCGGGCTTCCTGCACGACGTCATCGAGGACACGCGCAAAACCGTGGACGATCTGCGCCGGGAAGGTTTCCCGGAAGAGGTGCTCACCATCGTGGACCATCTCACCAAGCGCGAAGGTGAGGGGTGGGAGGCCTACATTCACCGCGTCATGGAACACGAACCGTCGATGCGCGTCAAGCTGCGCGACCTCGCGCACAACATGAGCGCCGCGCGCATTCCGGATTTCGGGGAGAAAGACGCCGCGCGCTTCGCGCGCTATGTCTGGGCCTGGCATGAAATCCGCAGCAAGCTTGGCGGAAACGAATAATATCCCGCGGGGCGGGATATTACTCGGACTCCTCAAACATGAACACCTCTTCTATCCCCTTCCCGAAAACCCGGGCGATGCGGAATGCGAGTGTGAGCGACGGTGCGTAGCGCTGCTGTTCGAGCAGGATGATGGTCTGCCGCGTGCAGCCGGCGGCGTCGGCCAGCTGCTGCTGCGTCATTTCCCCGTGCTCGAAGCGCAGGCGCCGGATACTGTTGCGTATGACACTTTCATCACCCATGTCAGAATTTCCTGTAGCCGATCAGTATGCCCAGGGCCTGGAACAGTCCCCCGACGATGAGCGTGGAGAGGAAGATCAGTATGGGGTAGGCGATGGGAAGCTGTCCGACGGACCAGTATGACTCCGTCAGTCCGATGGCCCACATCGCGAGCGTCAGCGTCATTCCCGTGACCTGAACCGTTGGCGCCCAGTGCAGCACGGCGATGTCCCGCTCGTCCTTCACGCGTCCCCTGCTGCGCAGGCCGGTCACCAAATGCACGAGGCCGTAGGCCGCGGCACCTCCGAAGGCGATGAGGTACACCAGGATGCGCATGTCGTCCTGCGCGTAGTAATTCTCCGGGCCGCGGTCGAGAAAGACGGCGACGATGAGCGCAAGCGTCGCCGTGCCGATGCCCAGCGCCCACAGCGCGCGCACCTGCAGCATGGTCAGCGGCAGCCGGACAGGCTGACCGTCGTCCCCCGTCATCCCCCCGCGCGTTCTATTCCTCTTCCGTTCGCTGTACATATAGAACAGTATCAGTCCCGCGACAAGCAGCGTTGTGCCTGCCGTGAGAATCGCCCAGAGCGTCGTCGTTTCCATTGCCATGTCCTCAGTGTTTGTGTTACCTGGCTGGCAATGTACAAAATATATTACATCATGTCAAGAATACATTACATCAGTGCCGCGCAGATCTCATCGCACACGAGAATGCCCTTGCGGGTGAGGGAGAGGGTGTCGCCGTCGAGGCGGAGCTGACCGGCGGCGATGCAGGAGTCGATGTAGCGTCTGTGCGCGGTGAGGAGGTCGCCGCCGTGCAGGCGGGTGAAGGAGGGAAGGTGTATGCCCTCGCTGCGGAGGCGCAGGTAGATGTACTCGCTGCGGAGGGTGTCTGCCGTCAGTGTTTCTCCCCCTGCTTCAGGCAGTCGTCCCGCGGCGACGGCGTCGAGCCAGCTTTGCAGGCTGCTCAGATTCCACCAGCGGCGTCCGCGCCAGGTGCCGTGCGCCGAGGGACCGAAGCCGAGATAGTCCTCATGCCGCCAGTAGGTGAGATTGTGCCGGCAGGTGTATCCTTCACGCGCGTAGTTGGACACTTCGTACTGCCGGAATTCCCATTCGGAGAGTGTGTCCATGGTGAGGTCGAAGAGCGCGGCGTCGCTTTCCTCCGGGGGCATGGTCACCATGCCGTTGCGCACCATGTTCGCGAGCGGCGTGCCCTGTTCGACGGTGAGCGAATAGCAGCTCAGGTGCGTGGTGCCCAGCGCCCGGGCGCGTTCGAGATTGTGCATCCAGCGTTCGGGCGTCTGTCCGGGCAGGGAGAACATCAGGTCGAGATTCACATCGCCGACGCCCGCTGCCTGTGCCGCGCCGATGGCGGCCTCCGCTTCGCCGGCCGTATGGATGCGGCTGAGAAACTGCAGGTCGTCGGCGTGAAAGGACTGCACGCCGAAGCTCAGCCGGTTGACGCCCGCCGCGCGGTAGCCGCGCAGCTTGTCCTCGTCCACGGTGCCGGGATTGCATTCGACGGTGATTTCCGCGTCCTCATCGATGCGGAAGCGGCTGCGCAGCGCGTCGAGCAGTCCGCCCAACTGCACGTCGGTCAGCAGCGAGGGCGTGCCGCCGCCGAAGAATATGCTGTGAAAGGACGTATGCTCGGGAAGGACATCCGCGCGCATGGCGATTTCCCGGTGCAGGGCGGAGAGGAAGTCGTCGTACTGGCGGAAGGACTCGATGGAGTAGAAGTCGCAGTAAATGCACTTCTTTTCGCAGAAGGGGATATGCAGGTACAGTCCCGGCATCGGCTAATGCACGATGCTGAAAATGCGCTCCCAGCGGATGGAGCCGAAGAGGTCGAAGGGACTGGTCATGGGGATGCGGGAATTCCATGACCAGTAAATGAGCATGGCCTTTCCGACGACGTTCTGCTCGGGCACGAAGCCCCAGTAGCGGCTGTCCTCGCTGTTGTCGCGGTGGTCGCCGAGCATGAAATAGTAATCATTTTCCACGGTGTAGATGTTGGCCGCGCTGCCGTCCACCTGCACCGCACCTTCCGCGGTGA
>CAJXSA010000221.1 GCA_913060595.1 uncultured Ignavibacteria bacterium | reverse complement strand
TGAGTCCGATGCTGATGGCCAGCGCGGTGGTGAGCAGGTAATAGGCGATGGTCTTGCCGCCGATGCGCGCCATTTTCGTCACGTCATGCAGACTGGAGACGCCCACCAGCAGAGACGCGAAAACGAGGGGAATGGCGATCATCATCAGCAGGCGGATGAATACGTCGCCCAGCGGCTTGATCACCGTGGCGATGGTCGACTCCTTGCGCATGGACCGCACGTCCTCGTAAACCCGCACGCGGTCGCCCGTCCGCACGGTGACACTCACCCCGTTGTCCGCCTTCTTCCGAAGCTGATGGTACATGTGCAGGATTTCCGCCTGATCCCCCGCTCCAAAGGTGTAATCCTTTTCCCCGCTGCGCAGTGTGACCTCGTCCCAGTCCTGCACCATCAGTTCCTGCGCTGCTACGTCCTTCTGTGTTTCCAGGATGAGGAGATGCTGATCGACGGCGAAGATCAGGCCGAACACGGCGCCGAGTATCAGTCCGAGAAGTATCTGTACGTGCAGGGGAGGCCGGGGAATGCGCATGCGGTTCCGCGTCAGTGGTGTTGTTCACAATGAAGATAGGAGAATCCAGTACGGGAAAAAACGGGGGAGCTACAGCGGCCGGCGCCGTGCGCCCCGGCTTTCGGGCTGCGCGTCGAAGCGTCCCGCGCAGGCGGTGCCGCAGCGGGCGCAGCGTCCCGCCGCGTCGAGTCCCCAGTGTGAGAGCGTGTAGCGGTCGCGTCCGATGAGCAATGCGCCGCAGTGGTGGCAGCGGGTGCTGCCGCCTTCGGGGTCATGCACGTTGCCGGTGTACACGTAACGCAGTCCGTTGCGCAGACCGTGCTGCCGGGCTCGCTGCAGCGTGGCCACGGGCGTTGCGCCCGTGTCGCGCATTTTCCAGTCCGGGTGAAATGCCGTGAAATGCAGGGGCACATCCGCGCCGACTTCCTCCGCAATCCATTGCGTCATCGCGTCGAGTTCGGCGTCGGAGTCGTTTTCACCGGGAATGAGCAGCGTGGTGATTTCCAGCCAGACGCCGGTTTCCCGCGCGATGTAGCGCAGGGTGTCGAGCACGGGATCGAGGCGGGCGGAGCAGAGGCGGTGGTAGAACGCGTCGGAAAATCCCTTCAGGTCCACGTTGGCCGCGTGCATGTGGCGATAGAATTCGCGGCGCGGGGAGTCGCAGACGTAGCCGGCCGTGACGGCGACCGAAAGAATGCCTTCCTCCGCACAGGCCACGGCGGTGTCGATGGCGTACTCATGAAAAATGACGGGATCGTTATAGGTGTAGGCCACGCTGCGGCAGCCTTCGCGCCGGGCCATGGCGGCGATGTCCGCGGGTGCGGCGCGGTCTGCCAGGCGCGACATCTGACGCGAGCGGCTGATGTCCCAGTTCTGGCAGAAGCGGCAGGTGAGATTGCAGCCCGCGGTGCCGAAGGACAGCACCGCGCTGCCGGGATAAAAATGGCTGAGCGGTTTTTTCTCGATCGGATCCACGCAGAAGCCGCTGGAGCGTCCGTATGTCGTGAGCACCACAGCGCCGTGTTCGTTTTTGCGCACGTAGCACAGTCCCCGCTGCCCTTCGTCCATAGCGCAGGCACGGGGACAGAGGTCGCACTGCACGCGTCCGTCGTCGCGCACATGCCAGTACCGTGTCGGGACCGTGTCGGTCATATCCGCTCCTTCCGCATCCCTCCCGGCCCGTGCTTCGTCAGTCCATTTCGTAGGTCGCCGCGAAACCGGCGTCGAACAAACCGTCGCCGACGATATTCATGCCCGCGTGATTGCCCTTTCCATCCAGGTCGCCCTTCAGCTTCAGGGACAGCGGCCAGAGCGACGCGGTGTACACTTCCGCGGTGCCGGCGAGATTCATGGTCATGTCCATGAAGCCGGAGTTCGCCACGAAGACAATGACAATATCGAACATCGCCGTCTCTCCCATGTCTTTTTCTCCCACACCGGTGAGCACGATGCTCGCGTTTTGGATTTCGAGATCGCCCGGAAGCGCCGCGCTGCCCATGAGATCCAGCGCGCTCTCGTCGAGATGCAGTGTGTCACCGACGGACATGGTTTTTCCGTCGAGCAGGCGTCGAAGGCCGCGCTCACGCTTGCCCACGATTTGGGTCTCAATGTACGTGCGCTCTTCGGCGGTGACGGCATCGCCGCTTTCGAGTGTCACGTCCCACTGCACCTTGCCGCCGTCCCCTTCCGCACCGCGTTCGAGAATGAACACCTTGCCTTCGACGTCGAGGTCGGTTTCCGTCGGCTGGCGCATGGGCCGCGTCTCGCTCTCATAGGCCTCGGTGAGCTCCACCGCGGCTTTCTGCATGACACCGTCCGCGCTTTCGAGAATGGTCAACGCATACTGCTTGCGGCTTTCCTTGTCCATGGGCATGGTCTCCGTCTGTCCCTGTCCTCCCACGGTCATCAGCACATCGAGCTGCATGTTCTCTTTCATGTGGCGTGTCAGTCCCTCGGGATAATCTTCCGTTGTGAACGTGACAGTCTGCGCCGCGCAGAAGGAGGAGAGGAAAAGCAGGACGGGAACGAGAAGGAAAAGCCGTTTCATATGCACTCCGTGTGATGGGTTGGAAAGAATGAAAGATACTCATTGCCGCTGCCGTGTTCAATGCTCCTGCGCGCGGTGTACGAATATTGGACTCTCTCCCCGCGGGGAAGTATATTTGCCCTGTTCACCCCCGCACGGGTTATTCATACGTCTGATAGAGGAGTCCCATGAGAGTTTCGATACTGCGGGCCTGCGCCCTGCTTGCCTTTGCCATGCTCCTGCCCGCGCACGCCGGCGCGCAGTGGACACAGCTCACCAGCGGCACGAACAAGACGCTGCGCGGCGTGTTCTCCGCTTCCGCGTCGATGACCATTGCCTGCGGCGACGACGGCCTGGTGCTCGGCACAACCAACGGCGGCACGACGTGGAGCACCGCGAACGCCAGCACGACGGAAAACCTCAACAAGGTGTTCGTCAGCGGCCTGGTCCTGCCGGTCATCACCGTCGTGGGCGACAACGGCATCATCCGCTCTTCGAGCAACGTGGGTGTGACGTGGAACACCCATACCAGCGGCACGACGGAAGATCTCAACGACATCTTCGTGCATGATCCGACCAACGGAACGACCATCACCATCGTGGGCGACAACGGCGTCATATTGTTCAGCTACAACGCCGGAGCCAATTACGGCCTGAAGTTCGCGCCGACCAACGACCGGCTCAACGGCGTATTTTTCCGCGACCTGCTCAACGGCATCATCGTGGGCAACAGCGGTAAAATCCTGCGCACCACCAATGGCGGTGCGGCGTGGACGAGCATCACTTCCGGCGTGAGTGCGGATCTCAACCATGTGTTCTTCACCTCACTGAACGACGGCTGGGCCGTCGGCGCGGGGGGACTCATCATGAATACAACGGACGGTGGGCTCACCTGGTCGTCCGTCACCTCCCCCACCACCTTCGACCTGCACCGGCTCTCCTTCTCCGATGGCAGCAACGGCACGGCCGTGGGGGAACGCGGCACCATCATCCGCACCACTGACGGCGGCGTGACCTGGGCGACGCAGCACAGCGGTGTGCTCACCGAGCTGCACTCGGTGTTCTTTGTCGACGCGAACAATGGCATGGCCGTAGGCAACGGCGGACTGGTGCTGCGCACCACCAACGGCGGTGTGCCCGTCGAATTGCAGTCCTTCTCAGCCGCCCGCGGCGCGGACGGCGCCGTACTGCTCCGCTGGGTCACCGCCACGGAAACGGGCAATTTCGGCTTCGAAGTGCAGCGGCGCGGCAACGGCACCTGGCAGACGCTTGGCTTCGTCGCCGGGGCGGGAAACAGCACGGCGGAGAGGCGCTATTCCTGGAAGGACAGCGACGCTCAAACCGGCATGGCGCTCTCCTATCGCCTCCGGCAGGTGGACACTGACGGCAGCGTGGAATACTCTCCCGTCGTGGAGGTCGCTTCATCCGCCACGGTGTCACGACTTACGCTCGATGCATTCCCGCAGCCGATGCGACCGGGCGGCGGCATGCTGCGTGTCGGCATCGGTACAACCGGATACGCGTGCGTCCGCATTCATGATTTGCAGGGACGCGTCGTGGCAACGCTTTTCGACGGTGCGGCCGATGCGGGGACACATGTCCTTCGCTGGGATGCCAGTGCGCTGCCGGCAGGCATATACGTCGCAGTGGCGCAGTCCGGCGGCGCGCGGATGCAGCAGACAATTTCTCTCGTGAAATAGCGCTCGAGGAGACATGACAGCACAGCACGACAATCAGCGTTCCCCGATGTCCCTGCAGGTGAAATATCTGCTGCAGGCACTGGTCATCATCGTCGTCACCGCGCTGACCGTATTGCTGCTTTCCCGCATGTTCCCGTTCACACTCGGCGGCAGGTATTTCAGCGCGAGCGAGATTTACTTCCTGTCCGCCATCGCCAACCTGGTGTTCTTTCACACCCTTGCATACCATATCATCGAAGAGAGCCTGCGACGCGTACTCATCGGCACGGCGCTGACCACACTGATCACCTCCGCGATGATGTACGGTGTCTACTATCTGTATGCGCTCTGGCAGTGAACGACCGTCGCTCATCCTGTTTTTCCATGAACTGATTGTCCAGTAAAAACGTATTCACCTCAAACGGAGCAATGATGATCATCACCACCACCCCCGGCATCGAAGGCAAGACCATACAGGAGTACAAGGGCATCGTCACCGGCGAAGCCATCCTGGGCGCGAACATATTCAAGGATCTTTTCGCGGGAATTCGCGATATCGTGGGCGGTCGCTCGGCGACCTATGAGAACGAACTGCGCAACGCGAAGGACATCGCACTGAAGGAGATGGAAGAGCGTGCCGCATCCATGGGCGCAAACGCAATCGTGGGCGTGGATCTCGATTATGAAAACCTCGGCGCCAGCGGCGGCATGCTCATGGTCACTGCCAGCGGCACCGCGGTCAGCGTTCGCTGATATTCATACGGCGGTCCGAAATCAAACGGGTCCTTCCGCGCAGTGCGGAAGGACCCGTCGTCGTGTACGGCGGAGAGAGGAGAGCGCGGCTCAGCGCACGACGATGCGTCGCGTCATTACCTCGCGGGATGAGGTTGTGAGATGGATGTAATAGTTTCCTGCGGGGACGGGACGACCGTCCGCGCCGAGCCCGTTCCACCGTACGGTATGCATTCCCTGCGACTGGAATCCTTCCGCCAGCGTCGCCACATGACGACCGAGCGCGTCGGTAATCTGCAGCCGCAGCTGCTGCGGGGCATCGACCGCAAAGGAGATGCTTGCGGCACCCCGCGTGGGGTTCGGGTACGCGTCACACAGCATGGCCGTTGTCGGCACATGGCCCGGGGGATCCACGGGTGTCGGACTTCCATCTGTCACAGCGTATATCGTGATATCATCGATGAGGGCGTTGCTCATCGCCGGCGGATCCCACTCGTTCTCGTACGGCGGGGTGTCGAGGATGCAGCGAAACTGCACGGCATCCGACCGTTCGACGTAATCCTCGATGCGAAGCCGGATGCGGGTAAAGCCGCTGGTGCTTTCCTTCCCGACGAAGGCGGTTGTCCAACTGCCTCCCCCGTCGCTGCTGATCGCGATTGTGAACAGGGGCATGACGGGGTTTTCCGCACGCGGATTGATCAGCCGGTGGAAATGATACCAGAGATCGAGCACGGGATTGCGGATGTCACGCATGTCAAGCACCGGTGACGTCAGCGTGCATCGCCCGTTGGGAATGTGCTGGACGAAGTCGTACGATCCACCCCGCAGTCCCGTCGCATAGCACTGCGACCCGAAATCCGAGTGATCCTCTCCCGGCTGTATCAGGTACGTGTACTCACCGGATCCCAGCCGTATCATATCGGGCTCTCCCCGTTCCCAGGTATTGCGCGTTGCGCTGTCGTCGTCGCTGCCCACGGTCCAGCCCCGGTCATTTTCACAGGCATCGACGAAGAAGAGATCGAAGCCGACGAGGAACTGCCAGACCGCATCGTCATGCATACCGGGCGTGAAGCGCACTTCCCTTCCGCTGAGCTCGTCGGTCGCGACGAAATAATACGAGACGATGGTACCGCGCGGCTGTGCTGGAATCATGGCCAGGTATTCCCCCTGACCGTCGGACTGCACTTCGATCCGGTGTTCGGTCTTGCTGCCGTCGAGCCGATAACGCACATGCAGATCCGTTGCGCCGCCACCCGCGATGCCGATTGTCTGCAGGACAAATTCCAGCGCATACGGCTCCAGTGTGTCTGCAGTGTTTTCATGGGGCAGATGACGGAAACGGTCTTTCATGAACAGTCCGGATCCGATATGATGCCGTCCGAAGGCCTCTGCAATTTCCTTCGCATGCGGCGTCCCGTTGCTGAGATCGCCGTCATCGTCGTCCGCGATGAGCGTTTCGAGGAACCATTCGGAAAAAGCCACCCCGTCGTTCGGGTCGTCTGGCAGGCCGTACTTCGCGAAATGCGACAGATGCCGGACGAGTTCCAGCGACGTCGCTTTCCGCAGATCCCAGAACGCGCCGGACAGTATCTGCCCGTCATGATGCGCTTCATTCGTCATGCTCTCCGGGTAGGTTTTTCCGTTCTCGAGGTTGCGCATCACGCGGTTCTCATTGTCGGCAAAGACGCCCGTGCCCATGCG
>CAJXSA010000220.1 GCA_913060595.1 uncultured Ignavibacteria bacterium | reverse complement strand
TTGCGCAGAGGAACGTTTCTCTCTGCAACGAAATACTCGCCGATCGCGACGGAATTGCTGTCGTTCTCGTTGATGATGACACCGACATCCCGGTAATCGACGGGGGCCTGGGCAAAAATGGAAACGGGGAGAAGGCACAGAAAAGCAATGAGGCGCAATCTGAACATGAGCGTGCTCCTGGTTACGAGGATGTGTCAGATGGCCGAAGAAGGTCAGGCAGACAGGAAAAGGAGAAAACGTCCTTCAACGGATACGCAAAAAACTACTGTTTTCACCGTCCCGCATCAAGTGAAGGACGCCTTTTCACGCACCGATTTTCATGAAAATATTGTAATGTAGCGCTATACACGAGGATACTGATGAAACAATACATACTTCTATTCCTGCTTTGTGCTGCGTGCGCGCACCCCGGACTGCATGCGCAGGTGCCTGCGGAAAGCGATCCCTGCGGACACAACCTCGCGCGGCCCGGAGCGGCGCTGCGCTGGGGATACGATTTTTCCGCGCTCACCGCCCACGTACAGAACTGGTCCCTTCACCCTTTCGTGGACGTGGATGTGATCGGCGGCAGCGTGCAGCGGCGGCCGCTGTTCGTGCTGAACATCACCAATCCGTCGTCGCTGCTCCCGAAACGGCGTATCTGGATTCATGCGCGCACGCACCCCATAGAGGCGGAGGCCTCGGAAGTGGCTCGCGCGATCGTTGACGAACTCCTCTCTGAATCTGCGCTGGCCCGCATGGTGCTCGATCACTGTGTGGTGCACGTCCTGCCGATGCTCAATCCGGACGGCGTTGTGCTCCGCGCACCGCGGGAAAACGCGAACGGTGTTGATCTCGAATCGAACTGGGGGACCGCGCAGCCGGAAATGGAGGTCGCCGTGCTACGCGATCATCTCGCCACGCTCATGGGCGGCGAGGCGCCGATCGAAATCGCACTGAATCTGCATTCCGCCTATACCTGCAAACGGTATTTCGTGTATCACGCGGCGGCGGGAACATCGATCCTTTTCACCCAGCTGCAGCAGCGTTTCATCCGCGGGGTGCGCGACGCGTTCCCCGGCGGGATCGAGCCGTATGATTTTTTCGTGACCTGGACGAACGGCACACCGGACCGCTACCCGGAGAGCTGGTTCTGGCGCAATTACGGCGAGGAGGTCATGGCGCTCACCTATGAGGACATGAACTGCACCGCGGCCGGGGACTTCGACAAAACTGCCCGGGCCCTGCTCGCGGGCAGCGCATCGTATCTCGGCATCGATGGCACCGTCGGGGTGGAATCTCTGCCGGCGGCCGACGGTCTGCGTATCGAGGCCGTCTACCCCCAGCCGATGCGGTCGGAGGGGATGCTGACCGTGGAGGTCGCAGCGCTCGGCGGACAGGAACACATTGAAATGAGCCTGTACGACATGCTCGGCCGGCCGCTGCAGCAGCTCTGGCGCGGTGCAATGGACACGGGAAGGCGCCAGCTGCGCGTCTCACCGGCCGGACTCCCTGCCGGCAGCTACGTACTGGTGCTGCGCGGACACCATGGCGCTCAGCAGCGCATGATCCGTATCAATTGATATAAGAGCACGTGGGGTTGCGGGTGGAATTCGCGTCAGCGAAGCAATACGCTTTGCGCCATCCGCCTGTTGTTCCAGTCAAGCTCGAGCATGTAGCAGCCTGCGGGAATGCCGTCCGTCGGCAAAGGATACGCGTGGGAGCCTTCATCGGAATACCCTTCCGCGAGCACGGCGCGTGTCCTTCCAAGCAGGTCGCGCAGGCGCAGGCGCAGCATGCCGGCCGCGGGCAGTGTGACAAGAACGCGGCTGCCTCGCACCGCGGGGTGCGGTGATACCTGCAGTACCGGGTCGCCGGTCGCGACGAGACCGAACGGGTGCCTGCAGGAGCCGTTCACACAGATCTTTCCCGTTTCGGCGATGAGCGCCGGAGGACCGGTCAGAATGCTGTCGGCGTTGAGGGCGACGGAGGCCAGTTGCACCTGCGCACAGGGGGGACCGGGAAGCGCGCCGGCAAATCGCAGCACGAGCACTTCCCCGGTGTCCGCGATCGCGGACGGTGCACTGATGTGGAAGTATAGGGTGGAGGGGGACAGCTCCTGCACGTCTATGCTGCTGCCGGCCGGGAGTGCGTCCGCTGTCGCGTCAGCACTGCGATACCTCGCGTGCGCATCTTCATACGTGATGACACCGGATATCTCTCGAACGGCAGTGAAGAGCGGCAGGGAATCTGCACGCAGCGCGAGGCGTCCCTCCGCGCCCGGCTGCAGCAGGAGGCTGCGGGGTGCGAACGAGAAGCCCACGATTTCACTGTGTCCCGTGCCTGTCATGGCGAGCGTGGTGAAATCGCCGCAGCTGTTCGTGACGCGCAGCGTGTCATTGAATGTCCCCTCCGACGTCGGCGTAAAGCGCAGGCGCACGGGCAGTTCTTCCCCTGGCGCGATGGTGACCGGGAAGCTGGCAGGGGAGAGCACGCGGAATGCCCCGCTGCCGGACTGCAGTCCCTCGACGCGTGCGGGGATGATGCCGATGTTGCGAAGCACGACATCCGCTTCCCGGCTGTCTCCGAGCCGCGTGATCGCGAAGGAGACAGATGCGGGAGCGAAACGCAGCCGGGGGATATCCCCCTGTATGCGCACCGTGTCGATGGCGCGTTCCCCGTTGTCCCCGCGCAGTTCAAGAATGCCGGTGTACATGCCCGGCGCGGTAATCGTCGCGCGCACTGTCACGTCCTGCGTGGTCGCCGGGGTGAGCAGGAAGGGTGCAGGGTTCCCCGGAATCGTGAACACGCCGGGTGTACTGCTGCGAATCACGGCATCCGTCACGGTGAACGACTCGGGTTCGGGATGATTGTGCCGCACACGCAGCACGCTGTCGATCACAACGGGCGTGCAGACATCGTGCAGTCCGTAGTCAGTGCTGCGCATGGTGGGCGCGGAGAGTGAGACATCGTCGATGCGATGCTCATTGAAGGCAGATCCCGTGCCCGAGGTGAAGCCGAAGTAGCCGTCGAAGGGGAAGAAGCCTGCGATGTCCGTGTTGAGACGCCGCACACCGTCGAGCCAGGCCTCGACGTACCCGCCGCGGAATCGGATCAGGATTTCGTGCCATCCTCCGTCTTCCACTGTCGGCACCGCGAGTGTCTCATGATGCAGGTGGTTGTCGCTGCGATCCTTGAGCACTGCGACGTGTTCGGGAGACGGATCGTTGCGGTCTGCGTTCTGATACGTATCGAATTCCACGCCATAGCCGAGGCAGCCGTCGAAATCCAGCGCGCCTCCGCCGGTCGGGGGGTAGTCATACACTGCGGCGAAGACCATCACGATACCGTCTGCCCCGCTGCCGTTGAAGGAAGCGTTCACACCGAAACGGGCGCGGAAGCGCATGTCGAAATATTCGATCGGCAGACGCCGCGCAAGGAACAGCCGGCCGGAGCGCGCGGCTTCCTCGGGCGTCAGGACCATCTCGGCGGTCGCGGCATCATGCCTGCTGTCGGTCCCGAGGTAATACGGTGAGGAATCGAAGGCGGTGAAGTTCTCCTGCCAGACCGTGCTTCGCCAGGGGAAGTCCGCCTGTGCCCGGACGGGCGCTGCGCAGATCAGCAGCAGCAGCGCAAAAGCGGCGGCGGTGCGGACGTGATCAGTCGAAAAACGCGTCGAACAGGCGGTCGATATCCGTGAGGTCCGCGAAGACATGGTCCGGTTTGTGGCTGGCGAGCTGTTCATAACTGTATCCTCCGGTGGCGACACCTATGCTGCGCACATTCAGATGTCGTCCGCAGTCGATGTCATGCGGTGTATCCCCGATGATGACAATATCCTTGGCCTTGAAGGTCGCTCCCGTGCGGTCGTATGCGCGTTCCACGGCGATGGCAGGGAGTTCGTGCCGGTGAAACGCATCGTTGCCGAAGGCCCCGAACGCGAAGTGCGGCAGGAGCTCCGGCGGCGTCAGTTTGATGCGCGCGCCGCGCAGCATGTTGCCGGTCAGCAGTGCGACGGTCGCGACCTGTTCTTCCGCCAGCGCGGCGAGCAGTTCGCGCACGCCGGGAAGCACGGTGACGTTCTCACGTGTCAGTCGCTGCTCGAGTTTGCTGAAGAAGACATCGAAGGTGCGTTCCCGCAGACGGGCCTGCGTGTCCGCGTCCACCTCCGACTGTTCCATGATGTCCTGGTAAATCTGCATGTCCGTCTTTCCCGCGAAGTCATATTCACGGGCGGCGCTTTCACGCTGCAGCGCTTCGTCGATGGCTTCGGTGAATGCGGCGCGCGCAATTCCATTCGTGGAGATGAGGGTGCCGTCGATGTCGAACAGGATAAGGCGGAGATGCTGCTTGGTGATCATTCTTCTGTCGGACGTGGGACGCTGTGATACAAGAGGATGTCGGTCAGACGCGGGAAATGGCTGCCCACGAAGGCGAAGAGCGCGCCTTCGGGACTGACCACGACTTCCCGGCGGCGTCGGCGAATGCAGCGGATGACGGCGTCGGCCACCCGATCCGGACTGCTGGTCGGAACCCGGCGGCTTTCTCCCTGTGGGACGGAATAGGTCATCCGGTTGAAAAACGCTGTGTCCGTCCGTGCGGGACACACGACGCCGACGTGTATGTTCTCCGGTCGCAGCTCCAGCCGCAGGGCGTCGCTGAAGCCGTGCAGTGCGTACTTGCTGGCACAGTAGGCCGCGTTGTACGGCACCGCGCGTTTGCCGAGCGTGGATGAGATCATGACGATGCTGCCGCGACGGCGTTTTCGCATGCCCGGCAGCAGGGCGCGCACCGTCAGGAGCGCGCCGTCGATGTTGAGCCGCAGCAGCGGTTCGACGTCCTCCCACGGCGACGCGGCGAAGGGGCCGTACTGTCCCATGCCCGCGTTGACGATACCCACATCGACAGCCGTGCGTTGGCAGAGCTCCTCCAGTATGCGGAGGGCGTCCGCGGGTCGCATGAGATCGAGCGGCAGGATTTCACAGCTGCCATTTCCGCCCGCCGCGATTTCTTCCCGCAGGGATTCGAGCCGCGGAACGGACCGGGCCGCGGCGATCACGTGACAGCCCATGGCGGACAGGCGCAGCGCTGTTGCGCGCCCGATGCCTTCCGATGCGCCGGTGATCAGAGCCGTGGAATCCTTGAACTGCATAGGCGGGACCGTGTAAACCGTTACTCCTCCCTAAGTATACGACAACGCAGCTTGCGATTCATCCCCGAAATGAATAAACTCGGAGAACGAATATTTGTCATCTTCTTGAACATGTTTTTGACCATTTCGCGCTGCATTTCGGCAGCTGAGGGATTATGCCTCCCAGAGACGAAATACTGATCGTAGACGACGAAGACATGATGTGTCTCGTGCTCTCGGGGGTGTTCGAGGATGCGGGGTACGCGGTGCGGACGGCATCGAACGGCGAGGACGCCATGCAGAAAATCAGCGAGCGTCTCCCTGATGTACTGCTGATGGACATCATCATGCCCGGGCTGACAGGAATGGAAGTGCTGCGCCGGGTCAAAAGCATTGACGACAGTTTCCCGGTCATACTCATGACGGCCATGGCGGGTGTGAGCGGGGCGGTGGACGCGATGCGCAGCGGCGCGTTCGATTACATTGCCAAACCGTTTCACAACGAAGAGCTGCTGCGCGTCGTCGGTGATGCGCTCAAGCGCGGCAGGCCGCGCACGGACCTCACCGAGGCTGCGGAACACGGCGATGGCGTCGAGCATCAGGATCCGATTCTCCGTGACATGGGCACGAGCGAGGTCATCACCGAGCTCGCAGCGCGCACGCGCCGCGTGGCAAAAAGCAACTTCGACGTATTGATCACGGGGGAGACTGGGACGGGAAAGGAATTGATCGCACGTGCCATTCACAGCCTGAGCGGCCGCTCGGAACAGCCGTTCATTCCCGTGGACTGCGGCGCCATCCCGGAAGCGCTGCTCGAAAGCGAACTCTTCGGCCATGAGGAAGGGGCGTTCACCGATGCGCGCACACAGAAAAAGGGCAAGTTCGAACTGGCGCAGGGCGGCACGATTTTTCTCGACGAGGTTCCGAACATGTCCTGGGCTTCGCAGGCGAAACTGCTCCGCGCGCTGCAGGATCGTGCGATTTTCCGCGTCGGCGGCAGCACCTCGATCAGCGTCGACGTGCGTGTGATCGCGGCGAGCAACACGGAACTGCAGTCGATGATCGACAAGAAGGATTTCCGCGCGGATCTGTACTACCGTCTGCGTGAGTTTTCCATTCACGTGCCGGCGCTGCGCGAGCGAAAGGGCGACATCCCCTTCCTCGTCGACAAGTTCATCGCACAGACGAACGCGGAGCTGGGCAAGAAAGTGAACGGCTGTTCTGCCGGCGCGATGGATGCACTCATGACCTTCGAATGGCCCGGGAACGTTCGGCAGCTGCGCTCGACCATTCGCAGCGCCGTGCTGCAGGCGGGCGACGTGGTGGAAATCGAGCATCTCGAATTCATCGAAGGTGGCAGCGGCGCGACAGGGACACCGGCGCCGCCCGCACCCACCCTCGAAGAGGGCGCACCGCTCAAAGACCATGTGAAGAAGCACATCGCGCAGATCGAGCGGCAGATTATCCTCGAAACCCTGAACTCCACCAAGTGGAACAAGGCGAAGACCGCGCGTGTCCTGCAGATCGCGTATAACACGCTGCTGTCGAAGATCAACGATTATGATTTGCAGAATCCGAAGGACTGATCTTACCGG
>CAJXSA010000219.1 GCA_913060595.1 uncultured Ignavibacteria bacterium | reverse complement strand
GAACCCGGTCTTGTTGTCGATCAGCAGGTGCAGGGCGTCCACCAGGTTGCGGAAATTGGCGAGGGGTTCGCCCATGCCCATGAAAACAAGGTTGGTCAGGGTTTCCGGCGCCGCCAGGCGGTGCCGGACATCCCGCACCTGGGCCAGAATCTCCCCCAGGGTGAGATTGCGCTCCCACCCGCCGGTGGCGGTGAAGCAGAAGCGGCAGTTCTGGGCGCATCCCACCTGGCTGGAGAGGCACAGGGTGAGATGGTCGCGTTCGGGAATCAGCACGCTTTCGATTCTTCTCATCGGACAGATGATAGACCGTGACGCAGACCGCGATACGGGGAAATGGGGTATCGCGGTACGTGGGGGAAGAAAAGCCGCAGCCCTGCTCTATGCCGCCGTACAGCTGCTGCTGTGCGTGAATATCATCGTCCTGACCTTCATGCTGCCAGGCAACGCATGGCCGATCCTGCTCGCGCTCCTTCCCTGCCTTTTCCTGCTCCCTCGCATCATCCCGGCGCTGATCCGGCACTGTGATGCGAGTGATACGCTGAAGGAACTGGCAGGCAGGAACGTGCAGCTGCATCTTCTCTTCTCCGCCGCGCTTTCTATCGGCACCGGCGCCGCGCTGCTGCTCTGATCCCACTTGCACATCTTTGGCGCTTGATTCTTTGCGTGGGATTGACAATACTGTATCGCAACGTCTCCCGTACAGAAATCCCACGTATCCTTCGACCGAACGTCGAGAGAAGGCCTATGGCGCATGAGATCGAATTCAAAGATGAAGGGAAGTATCTGCGCGTGATCCTGCGCGGTCATCGATCGCGAGAACAGGAAGGAGCGACGCTGATCGAGACATGGTCAACGGTCGCTGCGTACTGCATCGAGCACGGTCACACGCACATTCTCGGAGTCGTGCTCATCGAGGAACCGCTGCAACCGATGGCCGCCTACGAAGTGGGACATGCCCCGCATACATTCGGCTGGAAACACGCATTCCGACTCGCCCTCGTGTACCCTGATCGCGTCGTGTTCGAAAGCAACCGTCTTACCGAAACAATTCTCACGAACCGCGGTTACCAGATCAAGGTCTTCACCGAAGAAGAAGGCGCGCTGCACTGGCTGCTGAAATAGGCATCCCGAAACTTCCGGTCCGCATCGAGGAGGCTGGAACCCGCGCCGCCGAATCCGGTGTTATGTGCCTGACACACAAACAGGATACAGGTGCACATGATCACAGCACGCCAGGCACTGACCAGGCTCCAGGAAGGAAACCGACGCTTCGTCGCCGGCAGCGCAGGGAAGGACGCCGGCACGCACACGCTGCGGAGACAGGAACTGGTCGACGGCCAGAATCCCTTCGCCATCATTCTCGGATGCTCAGACTCGCGCGTTCCCGCGGAACTCGTTTTCGACCAGGGACTCGGGGACCTGTTCGTCATCCGCATCGCGGGCAACATCGTCGCACCATCCCAGATCGGGAGCGTGGAATTTGCCGCCGAGGCCTTCGGCACACCGCTCGTCGTGGTCCTCGGACACACGCGCTGCGGCGCCGTCGCCGCGACACTCAGCGAGATAACCCAGCCTTCGGAACAGCAGTCCCCTCACCTTCGCGCCATCGTTGAGCGCGTGCGCCCCTCGGTGGAATCGCTCATGAACACCGACCTGCGCCACGACCACGACGCCCTGCTCGAAGAAGCCGTGCGCGCGAACGTGCGCAACGCGGCCGACCACTTGCGCCACGGCTCCGCCATACTCGAACAGCGCATCCAGAACGGAGAACTGCTCATCGTCGGTGCGGAATATTCCCTGGAGACCGGGGAAGTCGATTTCTTCGAGAACATCCCCGCGGACTGAGTCCGCAGTTCCGCTATATCCAATTCAACTGCTCCAGAAAGGAATTCTCATGGCATACGATGAGGGACTGGCACAGCGCATCCGGGACTCGCTCGCTGCACGCACGGACATTGCCGAAAAAAAGATGTTCGGCGGACTCGCGTTCATGCTCGCCGGCAACATGTGCTGTGGCGTGGTACGCGACACGCTCATGCTGCGAGTCGGTCCGGTGCAATACCACGAAGCGCTGCAGCAGCCGCACGCACGTGAAATGGATTTCACCGGCAGGGCGATGAAGGGGATGATCTACGTGGACGCGCCCGGGTTTGCCGAGGATTCCGCGCTCGAGGACTGGCTCGCCCGGGCCGTGTCCTTCGCCTCCTCACTTCCTCCGAAGTGAAATCATCTCATAGCGAATAAAGCGCGTGCGGGCGCAGACGAACTGTTCCAGACAGCGATGCCCCCTTGAACCGGACGGTATTATCCCCTACCTTGCGCACGCAGCCCTCGCAGAACCAAGCCCTCCTCTTCACATGCAGGAGTCGCCCATGTACGCAGCCGCCGCAGCACACCCATGCGCTGTGAGGTTCGTCCCATTTCTCCTTGCCGCTCTTCTCGCCTGTCCGCCGGTCTCACGCGGTCAGTCCGTCGACAGTCTGCGCACAATAATTTCGCAGGCGCAGCCCGACACTGCGCTCGTTTTGCTGCTCAACACCCTTGCACAGAAACTCGCCACACGAAATCCCACAGAGGCCTTCGTCCACGCGCGGGACGCGCAGGCGCTGGCCGAAAAGCTCGGATGGCGTCCCGGACACGTCAAGGCGCTCAACACGCTCGGAGCCCTGCACACGAATACCGGTGCCTACGAACAGGCGTTGACGCTCTTTCAGCAGACACTCGAGCTCTGCCGCGCCAGCGGTGACGGTTCCGGCACGGCACTGGCGCTGCGCAATATCGGGATTGTTCAGCGCCGTATCGGCAACCTCGCCGAGGCGCTTGAATATACGCAGCGCAGCCTCGAGGAAGCCCGGAAAACGGGCGATACGCTCTCGGCCGCGGCCGCGCTCGTGAATCTCGGGAACATAGAAAACCAGCTGAACCACTATGAAAAGGCGCTGACATACTTCCGTCGTGCCCGGCCCCTGTTTCAGAAGAAACAATACCTGTACGGAGAATCCACCGTGCTCAACGGCATGGCAATCGCAAACGCGGAGCTGGGACGCCTGACAGAGGCCCTGCGCATGTACGATATAAGCCTGCGCATAAACGAGGAACGCGGCGATGTGCGCTCCATTGCGAGCATTCATATCAACATCGGGGACATCCATACGAAGCGCGGGGACTGGCAGGCTGCCATCCGCACATACACCCGTGCCCGGGAAGCTGCAGCGGAAATCGACGCGAAAGATCTGTCACGCTTTGCGAACAAAAACCTGGCGGAGTCATACGCGAAGATCGGACAGTACCGGAAGGCCTACGAGAACTACGAAGAATACGCCGCCATATCGGACTCCCTTTTCAACGAAGAAGTGCTGCACGAGATCAACGCGCGCACACAGGAGTACGAGACACGGGAACGCGAGCAGCAGATCGCACTGCTTGAGGCGGAGACGCAGCTGCAGCAGGAGCGTCTTGCGCGCGAGGAGCTCATCCGCAATATCATCATCGCCGGACTCATTCTTCTCGCGCTGTTCCTCGCATGGGCATATTACCTGGCCCGCCGGCGCAAGCAGGCGAACCGCAAGCTCCGCGAAGCGCTGAGCAAACTGCAGCGCACGCAGGAGCAGCTGGTGCACGCGGAAAAAATGGCGACCCTCGGACGCCTTTCTACCGGCATCGCGCATGAGATTCGCAATCCGCTGAATTTCATCATCAACTTCGCAGACCTGTCCCGCGACGTGCTGCAGGAAGCATCGCCGGGAAAAAGCGCCCCCACGCTGCAAAACGACGACTATCAGACCCTGCAGACGAACATCGAGAAAATCACCACCTATGCGCGCAGGGCGGAGCAGATCGTCTCCAGTATGGTGCAGCATGCCGAAGACCGCACGGGCGCTGCCGAAGCGACGGATGTCAACGCCCTGCTCCGGCAGGCACTGGGCTTCGCGCGCCGGGCCACGCAGACCGAACAGATCGATTTCCCGGTGACGCTCGATCTCTCCGTCGACAGCAGCATCGGCGAAGTCATGCTCAATCAGCGGGAATTCACACGCGTGCTACTGAATCTGCACCGGAACGCCGTCGAATCCCTGCGCGAGAAGTCGGTCGCGACATCCGGGCCGTTCGAGGCCGTCATCACGGTCAGCACGGAACGACGGGATGACAGCGCAGTCATCCGCATCCGCGACAACGGGACGGGCATCCCTCCTGCATCCCGTTCACGCATTTTTGAACCGTTCTACACGACGCGGGAGAGCGGACGCAATACCGGTCTCGGTCTCTCCATTTCGTACGACATTATCGTGGAAGGACACGGCGGCACGATCACGGTCGAGAGCGGCGAAGGTGCATACGCGGAGTTTATCATCACGCTCCCCAGGCACAGGCCCTGAATCCGGCTCCGCTTTTGTTCCGATTTCTGTTGACCCTGCAGAATAAAATCGCTATTCTCTTTTATCAGCCCTCTGCACGAACCCGATCCCTCATCCGACTGCGCATCGACATGCGTATGCGCCTGCGCATGCGACCATTCAGATGAGATGGTCTGCGCCGAATACCGACAGTTATTATTCCTTTCATTGTTGCATTACCCGGAGATATCATGAAACTACGCATACTCTGGCTCGTCGCCTCTCTGGCACTCGTGGTGACAGCCTGTAACGAGGAGCCGTCCGGTCCGGCTGACGCAGATCCGGCGGAGGGTCCCACATCGCTTTCGAAAGGCAAATCCGACATCGATGTGCGGGACCGCTATGTCATCGTGTTCAAGAACAACGTCGAGGACGTCGACGCAGCGACCGCGCAGCTCATGCGCGGCAAGGGCGGCACGGTGCATTACCGCTACCGCCACGCGATCAAGGGCTTCGCGGCAACCATTCCGCCCCAGGCCGTCGACGGCATTCGCCACAATCCGAACGTGGAAACCATCGAGCCTGACGGCCTCGTCTACAAGAACCTGACGCAGAACAATCCCCCGAACTGGGGACTCGACCGCATCGATCAGCGCAATCTGCCGCTCGACAACTCCTACACCTACCAGAACGAGGGTGAAGGAGTCACGGTGTACATCATCGACTCGGGCATCCGCTTCGATCACCAGGAATTCAACACGAGCAGCACGAACAATACGACCAGGGCAACGTCCGGGTATGATTTCGTCGACAATGACAACAACGCCTATGACTGCGACGGACACGGAACACACGTTGCCGGCACCGTCGGCGGTTTGTCGGTCGGGGTGGCGAAAAAGGTTGATCTCGTCGCCGTGCGCGTGCTCAACTGCAGCGGTTCAGGCACATGGTCCGGCGTCATTGCGGGCGTGGACTGGGTGACGGCCAACGCCAACCATCCCGCCGTGGCAAACATGTCCCTCGGCGGAGGATACTACGGTCCCATGAACACCGCCGTGGAGAATTCAATCTCCTCCGGCGTGGTCTACGCCGTTTCTGCGGGCAACAGCAACTACTATGCCTGCAACTACTCGCCCGCCAGCGCGCCCAACGCCATTACCGTAGGGTCGACCACGAGCAGCGACAGTCGCTCTTCCTTTTCGAACTACGGCACCTGCGTCGATATCTTCGCGCCGGGATCCGGCATCTATTCCTCGACCATGAACACGTCCAGCAGCTACGCGAGCTGGTCCGGCACCTCGATGGCGTCGCCGCATGTCGCCGGCGTGGCCGCACTGTACCTTGCCTCCAACAACAACGCAACCCCCGCACAGGTCACTTCCGCCATCATCACCGGCGCCACCTCCGGTAAGGTCAGCAATGCCGGTACGGGCTCGCCGAACCTCCTGCTCTACAACCTTATCGCCGGTCCGCCCCCGACACCGACCGTCCCCGCAGACCCGACATTGCTCACGAGCAACAATGTGACGAGTTCTTCCGTGGACCTGGCATGGGTGGACAACTCCAGCAATGAGACAGGCTTCCGCATCGAATATTCGACGAACAGCGGCAGCAGCTGGTCCTCGACCAACGTCGGCGCAAACGTGACCAGCCATCAGCTCACGGGACTGGCCTCCAGCCAGGCATACGACGTGCGCGTGTTCGCGTTCAACGGGACAGGCAGCTCGGCAAATCCCACCAACACCGTGCAGTTCACGACACTCTCGCCACCACCGCCGCCACCGCCGCCACCGCCCTCGCTGAACATGTGGGTCGACGACATCACACCGTCCACCACTCCGTCGCGAAATAACTGGTACGCCCATTTCACCATTAAAATCGTCGACGCCAACGGTCCGGTTTCCGGCGCGACCGTCAGTGGTAATTTCGGAATGGATGCCAGTGGAAGCGCGACCGCCGTGACGAATTCGAACGGAGAATGCACGGTCACCACCAGCAAACTGAACAAGCGGGATTACAACGCATCCTTCACGGTGACGAATGTCACCGCCAGCGGATATACGTATGTACCGGCGAACAACGTCGAAACTTCCGATTCGGTCGCCAAACCCTGATCTCGCAACTTCGCCGCACTCCAGGAAACAGACGCCGCCCTGCCATCTGGCCGGGCGGCGTCTTTTTTTGATCGCGACATAGAAAAAGCGGTCCGATCCTCCCACCCCTCCGGTGGCATGCACATGGCTCGAACCGCTTTTCCCTCTCTCCCGGTCGTTTCACTCCGGGAACCTCCATCCCCCGGGTTCCTCCATCCCCCGGGTTCCTCCATCCCCCGGGTTCCTCCATCCCCCGGGTTCCTCCATCCCCCGGGTTCCTCCATCC
>CAJXSA010000218.1 GCA_913060595.1 uncultured Ignavibacteria bacterium | reverse complement strand
GGCCGGAATGCTCGCAGCGGCGGCGTCTCATGCGGTCGAAGCCCATCTTCCTCTGCTTGCGGACGATCATCGCAGGGCGCGCATGCTGGCGGAAAAGCTGGGGGACATCGCGATGTTTTCCATTGATCCCGCACGCGTGCAGTCGAACATGGTCCTGCTCGATTTCACGAAATCCTCGATGCGCGCATCGCAGGCACGGGATCTGCTTGCCGCGGAAGGAGTGATGATCGGCATGGGAATGGGAGACATGCTTCGCGCCGTGCTGCACCTCGATCTCGACGACGACGCTGTCGACAGGGCGTCGGACATCTTTCACCGCGTATTCTGAACGGAGACCGCATGCCGAATTCCACGGACCAGTTTCATCACCGCGTCGCGCAGCGCGTTCTTTCCTATCACGTCGACCGGCAGAACGTCGTGCACAACCTCTGGTATTTCTATTATTTCGAGGAAGCCCGCGTCGAGTACGTGCGCGCGATCGGAATGCCGATGGACAGCCAGACCTTCATTACTCATCACAAGTTTTTCGTGGTGCGCAACACCTGCGACTACTTCGCGCCCGCGTATTTCGACGAAGAACTGCAGATCCTCACACGCATCACCTTCGTGCGGAACAGTTCGATCGGCTTTGAACACCTCGCCGTAAAAGCGGACGGCACGACGGCCGCGCGCGGGGAGCACGTGTTCGTGCACGTGGACGAGAAAACGGATCGGCCGAGCCGCGTGCCGGAGGAACTGCGCCGGATGATACGCGCGCATGAAGGAGACGGTGTGCGATTCCTGGAGGAAGGGGAGCGCTGACACGCCGCAGGGACATGATGCCCAGAATGGAAGAGGGTCCCGCAACACGACGATGCGGGACCCTCGATGCATTGTATCCGAACGCTATTCCGGGAGAAGGACCGCGCAGGAGATGACGGTCGTCCAGAGGCCCTGCTTGCCTTCCGCCGACTGCGTCACGTTGAAGGATTTGAAAATCTTCCCGCTGGTCTTGTAGACCTGCTCACGTTCATCCCATGCCGAATCCGGATCGAAATCCACACCCAGCGTGGTCGCGAGCATGGTTGCCGCGAGATCCTCGGCGTAGTCGCCGGCGACTTTCTGTGTTTCACCGAAGGGGTGGTGTTCGGAGAGGTAGCCGTACGTGGTGCCATCGCCGGGGATGGCGCCGCCGATCGATGATGCTATCAGGCGATTGGCCTCGTTGGTGGCGTTGCGCGCCATGACGACGAAGGTGATCTGTCCGGGCTGCAGCACATCGAGGCCGACCTTTTTGCTTATGCGCTTGCAGCCCGCGGGATAAATGCTCGAGACGGTGACGAGATTCTGCTGTTCGAGATCCGCATCACGAAGCGCAAGCTCGAACGACTGAAGATAATCCTTATGCCGTCCGACGCCCTTGGTGAAGAAAATTCTCTTGGGTACAAACACGTGAGCATCCTCCGAAATAATGGAGATGAAAAATATGGCGGGTCAGCCGCGGACGATTTTGACGAATCGCCGTTTGCCCACCTTGACGATGATCTCGGATCCATCGGGCACGGGCGTGGTCGGGTCGGTGATGCGCTCGTCGCCGATGCTCACCGCCGACTGCTGCATCAGGCGGCGGCCCTCGCCCTTGGATTTCACAAGTCCTGCTTCAAAAATAACATCCAGGAGGACTTTGTCACTATCCGCCGCGAGGATAAATTCCTCGATGTCCTCGGGCGCCATCTTGTTCTTGATCACACGGTCGAAATGCTGCTCTGCCTGCGCTGCCGCCGCCTCGTCGTAGAACATGGCGACGATGGTGCGCGCAAGCGCGCGTTTGAAATCGCGCGGATTGTCACCGCGCTGCATCGCTGCATCCATTTCCTCGATGCGCGCCGCATCGACATCGGTGACGAGGCGGAACCACGGCAGGATCTGCGGATCGGAAATCGAGAGCGTTTTCCCGTACATGTCCTCGGGCGCGTCATTGAACGCGACGTAATTGTTGAGTGACTTGCTCATTTTTTCCACACCGTCGGTGCCTTCGAGCAGGGGCATGGTCAGGATGATCTGCGGTTCCAGTCCGTACTCCCGCTGGATTTCCCGACCGACCAGGAGGTTGAACTTCTGGTCCGTGCCGCCGAGTTCGACGTCCGACGCGATGGCGACGGAATCGTAGGCCTGCGCGAGCGGGTAGAGGAATTCATGTATGCTGATGGCTTCCTGGCTGCGGTAGCGCTTTTCGAACTCATCGCGTTCGAGCATGCGCGCGACGGTGTAGCGGGCGGAGAGTTTGATCACGTCCTCGAACGTCATCGGCGCCAGCCAGTCGGAATTGTACTGTATGCTGACTCTGTCGATGTCGAGCACTTTCGAGGCCTGTTCGAAATAGGACTGTCCGTTGACGCGCGTTTCTTCCAGGGTCAGCGAGGGACGCGTCTTGCTCTTGCCCGTCGGATCGCCGATCATACCGGTGAAATCGCCGACGATCAGAATGGCCTGATGGCCGAGGTCCTGGAACTGCCGCAGTTTGCGGAGGACCACAGAGTGACCGAGATGCAGGTCCGGGCGGCTCGGGTCGCACCCCAGCTTGATCTTGAGCGGCGTGCCCGTATCGCGCGATTTCTCCAGTTTCCTGACCATCTCCTCCTCCGGGAGCAGTTCGGAGATGCCGCGGCGGATGAGGTCCATTTGTTCGTTGACGGGGGGGAAGAGGGGTGTGGTCACAGCTGCCGTTCCATATCTCGTTGAATTTCTCGTTTTTTGAGCGCCTGGCGCTTGTCATAGGTCTTTTTTCCCTTGCAGATGCCGATCTCTATTTTCAGATGCCGACCGGAGAAATATATCTGCAGCGGGATGAGCGTGAGGCCCTTTTCATGGACCTTCTGCCCGAGTTTGCGTATTTCCTTTTTCCGCGCGAGCAGTTTTCGTACGCGCAGAGGGTCGTGGTTGTGGATGTTTCCCTTGTCGAAGGGGCTGATGTGCATGTTGTGCAGGAAAAGTTCGCCGTCTTCGACGGATGCGTAGGCGTCCTGCACATTGATTTTTCCCGCCCGCACGGACTTGACTTCCGTCCCGCGCAGCACCACACCGACCTCGATGCTTTCGAGCACGTGATACTCGTGCCGGGCGCGCCGGTTGTTGAGGATGAGATTGATGTGTTCGGGATCGTTTGCCATTCGAGTAATATGCGAAATGAATGACTGCAATAATAAGAGAATTAATGAAAAAAGACCTGCGGACAATTGCAAGTGAGACCGATATCGTCTATATTAGGATGTTCTAAATGTGGGGCTGCCCCGCATTTTTTGTTATAGGTACGTCAACAATGAAGGTCGATCTGAAAAACGCATTTCTTCCGCTGGTGAGCGAGGCCGGAGCGCATCTGGTCGATATCGATGTGCGCAGCCAGGGCAAGAAGCGGCTGGTCGAAGTCTTTGTTGACACCGAGAGCGGCATTTCCGCCGACGAGCTGGCCGCGATCAGCCGTCTCCTCGGAGATGCGATAGAGAAGGGAGATCTCGTGCAGGATGCGTACACACTTATCGTGTCTTCACCGGGTCTCGATCGTCCGATCCGCCATCCCTGGCAATTTCGCCGGCACACAGGGCGCATTGCACGCGTTCGCTGGTCCTCGCAGGGAACGGAAATCGAACACAGCGGGGAAATCGCCGACGTGAGCGAAGAGCAGGTGCTTCTTCGAGACGGCGATGGTTTTCGCGCCATACCGCATGAGGACATCGTCCATGCGGTCATTGAAGCAACTTTATAGCAACAGAGCTCAGCATATACACTGCTGGAGGAAAAGATCAGCATGATCCGCAGCATGAATTCTGAAATCGTAGATTCCTTTGGACAGATGGTCCGGGAAAAGGGCATCGACCGCGATCGCCTCATTTCCGTCATCGAGGACATCTTCGGCATGATGGTCAAGAAGAAGTACGGCCTGGAGGCCAACTACGAAATCGTCGTCAACATGGACAAGGGCGATATCGAGATCTTTTTGATCCGTGAAGTCGTCGAGGAAGTCGAGGATCCGACAACGGAGATTGAAATCGGCGCAGCACGCGAAAAATCCGGCGAGGAACTGGACGTCGGCGAAGAGTACGTCGAGATCATCGATCTGGCGGAATTTGGTCGTCGCCTGGTTTCTACCGCGAAGCAGAATCTGAATCAGCGCATCAAGGAAATCGAGAAGGACCTGATCTACGACGAGTATTCCGACAAGGTCGGCGACATCGTCGTGGGCGATGTCTACCAGGTGCGCCGCAACGACGTGCTGATCAATCACAACCGCACCGAGCTCATTCTCCCGAAGCAGGAGCAGATCGGCAAAGAGCGCTACCGCAAAGGCGACGTGATCCGCTGCGTGATCAAGGACGTCGTGCGCAAGGGAAGCGGCATGCCCATGGTGATCGTTTCCCGCGCAGACACCCTGTTTCTCCAGAAGCTTTTCGAGCAGGAGATTCCGGAGATCTACGACGGTGTCATTTCCATACGGAAAATCGCACGTGAGCCGGGCGAGCGCGCCAAGGTAGCGGTAGAATCCCACGACGACCGCATCGACGCCGTCGGCGCGTGCGTCGGCATGAAGGGCGTGCGCATTCACGCGATCGTGCGTGAGCTCAACAATGAGAACATCGATGTGATCAACTGGACGGACGATTCTCACCTGTTCATTCAGCGTGCGCTGGCACCCGCGAAACTGATGGACGTCAAGCTCGACCGCGAAACGATGACGGCGCAGGTGCATGTGGACAGCGACCAGGCGTCCCTCGCAATCGGGCGCAACGGACAGAACATCAGGCTGGCCTCCGAGCTGACGGCGTTCAGGATCGAAATCGTCAAGGAAGGCGAAGAGATCACGAAAACCATGGCCGAGTACGAGATCGATCTCAACGAGTTCATTCCCGATTTCGGTGAAGAACTGATCTCCAGCCTCGTAAACGCCGGATACCACACGGCGAACGACATTATTCTCGCACCCGTCTCCGATCTGCTCGCCAAGGTCCCCGGACTTTCCATCGAGCAGGTCAACGACATCGTTGTTGAGATGAAGAAAGCGTTCACCGAAGAAGACTGATCTCCGGTACGAAACATTTTTTTAATGCATAACTGGCGACATGGCTGTTACGGAAAAGAAGAAAAAAACACGTCTGTATAAAGTCGCGAAAGAGTTCAATCTCTCCCACGACACGTTGACGGAGTTCCTGACCAAAAAGGGGTATCAGGTCAAGAACCATATGTCCATCATCGATGAGGAGATGCTTGACCTTATCGAGAAGCATTACAAAAAGGAGAAAACGGACGCGGAGCGGCATGCGCGCAAGCGTCGCGAGTTCGACGAGATGGACCGTCGCCGCCGGGGCGAAGACCAGCCCGAGGAAGAAGACGCTGAAGCGCAGGCCGAAGAGGCTCCCGCGGCCGCGGAAACCGCGGAAGCGGCGGAAGAAACCGCGGTGGAGGAAGAGGCTGCCGAGGAAGCCGCTCCGGCAGAGGAAGCGGAGGAAGCCGAGGAAATCACCGCGGAAGAAGAAGCCGAGGAAGCGCCCGAGGCCTCCGAGGAAGAGGAAACGGTAGAAGCGCCTGTCGCGCAGGACGAGGAGGAGATCGAGGAAACGCCGGCGGCTGCCGAGACGGAAGAAGCCGACGTGGTCGAGACCGCGTCCGAGGAAATCGACGAGGCCGAGGAGGATGCCGTTCCCACGGAACAGACAGACACCGCGGAGACCGCGGAAGAAGCTGTCGAACCCGAGGCCGTCGAGGAGAGCACGCCGCGGAAGAAGTCGAAAAAGGACGACGTGGATGTCTCCCTGGAAGCCAGTGTGCCGAAGATGCGCGGCCTTACCGTCAAGGGAAAGATCGATCTCGAGGCCGCCACTGCTGCCGAAAAGGGCCGCGACGCGGAGGCGGGCGGTGAGGACGGTGATAAACCGCGTCGCAAGAAAAAGAAGAAGAAGAAAGTCGGCAAGGGCGAGGGAAGCGGCGAACCGATCGATGCCGAAGCGCTGAAGAAGAAAATGTTCAAGCGCGGGAAAAAGGGCAAGGCGCGGGAAGTCGACCAGGCCGAGGTGGACAGCGCCATCAAGAAGACCATCGCATCGATGGCAGATTTCGGTCCCGTCACCGGCCGTGCCGCGATGCGCAAGAAAAAACGCGCCCGCCGCGAAGAGGAGCAGGTGCGCGAGATGGAGCAGCAGGAGCGCGAGAAGCAGACCCTGCAGATCTACGAGTACGCGACCGTCAGCGAGCTCGCGGGCCTCATGAACGTCAATGTCAGCGCCGTCATCCAGTCGCTGATCGGTCTCGGGGTCATGGCGTCGATCAATCAGCGCCTCGACATGGAGACCATAGAACTGGTGGCCTCGGAGTTCGGCTTCGACGTCGAACAGCATGAAGAATACACCGAGGATCTGCTGGTCGACGAGGGCGACGACGAGGAAGATCTGCTGCCGCGTCCCCCGATCATCACCATCATGGGCCACGTCGATCACGGAAAGACCAAGCTCCTTGATTTCATCCGCAAGACCAACGTCGTTGCGGGCGAAAGCGGCGGCATCACGCAGCACATCGGCGCCTATACCGTCACACTGGAAAACCAGAGCAAACTGACCTTCCTCGACACGCCGGGTCACGAGGCGTTTACCGCCATGCGTGCCCGCGGTGCGCAGGTCACCGATATCGTCGTGCTCGTCGTCGCGGCTGACGACAGCGTCATGCCCCAGACCATCGAGGCCATCAGCCATGCGCAGGCAGCAAAAGTGCCCATCGTCGTGGCGATCAACAAGA
>CAJXSA010000217.1 GCA_913060595.1 uncultured Ignavibacteria bacterium | reverse complement strand
GGACTGCAGCGGGCAGCCGGCCTGGGATCTGCAGAAAAGCGACATCCGCATTTTTGAAAACGGTATCGAGGTGGATGATTTCACCCTGTTCTGTCCTGTGGATACCGCGCGCTGCGCCATTTCGGTATCACTCGTTTTCGATGCATCGGGTTCCATGCAGGGAACAGGCAACGCTGGCGCGAAGCAGGCGGGGCGGACGTTTACCGACCAGATGGACGGCGTGGTCGACGAGGCGACGATCATCTGGTTCAACACGCAGGTGAACATCGCCCAGCAGATGACCACGCTCAAGCCGCTGCTTTACACCGCGGTGGACGGTCTTCCCGCCAGCGGCGGAACGGCGGTGTGGGACGGCACGTACGCCGGCATCATCGAGCTGATCAACAACGGCGTCAACCAGTGCCGCGCGGTGGTCGTGATGACAGACGGTGCGGACAATTCGTCCACGCGCACACCGGCGGAAATCATTTCCCTGGCCAATCGCAACCGCATCCGCGTGTACACCGTGGGGGTCGGCAGTTCCATCAACGCGACGGAGCTGGAAATGATCGCGCTGCTGACGGGCGGGAAGTATTATCAGACCCCCAATGCCGCGCAGGTGGCGGACATTTACCGGCAGATCGCGAACATCATTTTGAATTATTTCGAAGAGTGCACGATTACCTATCGACGCGACTGTGCGGACGGCACGCTGCGCAACGTGGAGCTCGGGGTGTATGATTTCTGCGGCGGGACGGACGTGAAGACAAAAGTGTACCGGGCGCCGCTCGACAGTAGCACGTTCGGCGATCTGCACATGTCTCTCACGAAAACGGTGACCATGGGCGGGGAAGAGGCGCGCTTGACGCTGACGCTCGACGACAATCTCGCACAGGCGTATTTCCCGCCGCTCTCACTCGAACTGCATTACGATTCGACGCTGCTCACGTTCAGAGATGCTGCGGCTGCGGCCGGAGGACCACTGGACAGTGTCGGGCTCGACGTCACACTTGTCCGTCCCGGCGTGCTCAGCCTGGCGACGACGGAGCAGGTGCTGCTCAGCGGCAGCGGACCGCTGCTGCAGTGCCTGTTCGAGGCAAAATTCCCGCAGGACACGTCCTGCACCTTGCTTTCGGCGAAGAACGTGACCTTCGCCTACGGCTGTTTCGATCCGCTGATCACCGACGGTGAGGTCTGCGTGTTTCCGCGGAGCCAGGATCCTGTCATCGTCTGCGAGGGTATCACGGCCCCGACGCGGCTTGCCTGGGATGCGGCGGCGAAACAGCTCACACCGTCGCCTTTCACCGTCACCGCGCGGCATCGCAACGTGGGACTTGCAGACGGGGAGCAGTTTTACTTCAGGCTTCAGTACGACAGCACAAAGCTGCGCCTCGCCGACAGCATCGTGCAGGTGCGGCGAAGTTTCCCGGCGGACAGCAGCATCACCTCCCTCTGGGATTTCGAAGCCAGACCGCGCAGCACGGACGACACGGCGAGGGTATGCGTGACCGCAGTATTCATGAATCATCCGCCGGTGGACTGCTGCGTCGACATATTCATTCCCGGTGTGCCCACGGTGCTGGATTGCAGTCTGCAGGCACCCGCCGTCTACGCCAACCACGCCGAGGGACGATATGCCCCGATGCCATTCCCGCTGACGGTCACGGCCTTCAATCGCGGCGGCACGGCGACGCAGGCGGTGTGGGGAACCGTGCACCTGCCACCGGGTCTGCACCTCGCCGGACCGGACGCGCCGAACCGTTACAGCAAATCCTTCCCGCCCGCGCAGATTCAACCGGAGGCCTCCGCGTCGCTGACCTGGCTGCTGCTGCAGGCGCCGGCCGATACGGCGACGCTGCATCGCATTCCCGTGACCGTGCGCACGGCGAACGCCGACAGCACACAGTGTGAAATCGCGGTGCTCATTCCCGCTCTGCCGAACCCGCGCTTTCCCTTCGATCTGCAGGTGGGCGGAAGCAGTGCATTCTGCGAGGGGGATTCCCTGCGCCTCGACGCACCGCCGGGATTCGTGTCCTACCAGTGGAGCACAGGGGACAGCACCGCCGGTATTACCGTCCGGGCCAGCGGCGATTATTTCTGCACCGTCCGCGACACCGCTAGCTGGCTGGGAGTTTCCGACACGGTCAGCGTCACAGTGCATCCGCGCCCCCGACCGCAGCTCGTCGTGCAGGGCAGCATCCCCAAGTGTCCCGAAGATACGGTGACGCTCGATGCGGGCGCCGGGTACGTCTCCTACAGCTGGAACGCGGGCTCCGCGCAGCGGATGCTTGCGGTCTCCGACGCCGGAGAGTATTTCTGCACGGTGACGGATATGCACGGCTGCATCGGCGTATCCGATACGGTGACAGTGACCGAGCTCACCCCACCCGTCACACCGGTGATCAAACGCAGCGTCGATACGCTGAAAACCGTCACCGCCGCCAGCTGGCAATGGTACCGCAACGGTCAGCCGATCCCCGGTGCGACGGCAGGCTACCTGGTGCTGACGCAGACGGGACTCTATCAGGTCGAGATCACCGAGATCAACGGCTGCCGGGCCATGTCGGATCCCTTCGACGTGCAGCTGCTTGCGCTGCGTGATCCGGCACGGCTCGTCGAACGATTCGACGTGTACCCGAATCCCGGAGACGGACTGTTCACGGTGCATATGGCATTGCGCCGGACGCAGCCGTTGCGTCTGGAAGTCATCGACGCACTCGGACGCGTGGTGTACCGGGTGATGGAGCCCGCGATGCGGGATCTGCGCACGGAAATCGATCTTCGCGCAGAGACGCCGGGGCTGTACTTCCTGCGTGTCAGTGCCGGGACGATACGTCTGACGAAAAAACTCCTTTACCGGGGCAGACAGCAGTAAGCCCTGCCGGCGGACCGGCGGAACGCCGGATATTCGTGACCTGCGCTCGTTCGGAGGAATAATGCATCGGGCCGTCGTCCATCAGGACGGCGGCCCGGGGCAGAAAACGATGCCTGCCTTGCGCGGGAGCGGTGAGGGCGGTACTATTTTGCAAAATTCGCAAATATCTCAGGGACACGCGTCTGAATCTTTGCCACGCCTCACATCCAGGGAACAACCAACGTGGAGGCAGCCGTGGCACTCACCCAGTTATCCGACCTGATCATCTTTCTCGTCGCACTGAGCATCGCATCGGAGCGGCTCGTGGAAATCATCAAGGGACTGACCCCGTTCCTGCGGGAAAAATCCGAGAATGAAACCGCGGAATCCTGGCGCGTCGTCGCGCTGCAACTGCTGGCAATGGCCTCGGGCGTGTTCACCGCGCACCTGACCATGCCCGCCGCCGCGGAAATCCTGCCGGAGAGCTGGACCAGCTTTCCGGGCATACTCGCGCTGGGACTGCTCGCGAGCGGCGGTTCGAGCCTGTGGAACGCCGTGCTCGGTTATGTATCCTCGGTTAAGGACGCGGCGAAACTGAAAGTGGACGGGAAAAAAAAATAGAAAAGCCCTCCCCTTGCGGGGCGGGCTTTTCAGGAGAGATTATGAACTGATGACCCGTCAGTTCATCACCACCATTTTCTTGCTAAGCGATTTTTCGCCGAAGTTGACGACGTAGAAGTAAATGCCGTTCTGCAGCGACGACGCGTCGAAACGCACGTCATGTGTGCCGGCGGAATACTGTGCGTCGTGCACGAGTGTTTTCACCTCGCGGCCGTTGCTGTCGTATATCGTCAGTGTGACCGCGCCGCTGCGGGGCAGCGTGAAGGAAAGCGCGGTCTGACCGGTACCCGGATTCGGGAAACTCTGACCGAGTGCGAAGAGCACCGGCATGCCGGGGCCGTCTGCGGAGGTCACGAGGCCGCGCAGCGTCGTGGCTTCCTGCTCGCTGTAGCCGAGCTCCTCGAAAGGCATGATGCTCGACTCGGTGTGGCAGTCGGCACAGGTCAGGCCTTCCTTGACGGTTCCATGACCGGGATTGCCCCACATTTCGTCCCAGACCCACTCGTATTCCGCCGTATAATTTCCTTCCCCGTCGAGCGGGAAGCCGAAGCGTGTCGCGGTAAGCTTGGCGCCTGTGCGGATGGAAGCATCGATTTTCGCCTCCATATCCTCGATGCTCGAGGACTCCGGCGAACCGAACACCATGCCCAGCTTGAGCGGGATGAGGTTGCCGGTCGCCTTGTCTTTGGGTACGTATGCGCGCGTCAGTTTGAAGGGATAGATTTTGCCGTCGTTGCGCGAGCCGAGCGGCTTGACATGCTCGTGATCGACCGTGCCGTTGAACCACTTGTAGTGCGGCCGTGTCGGCTCGAGGAAGTCCAGCTTGAAGCTCCACTGCTTGAACTTGTCACCGCTCATGACCTTGACCGGAATGTCGAAGCGCTTGTTGGTCATGCCCTTGTGGAAGGGGACGTGACAGGTCGCACAGTCGATTTTTGCGTAATGTGCATTGAGCACGGCCGCCGAGGAGCCGTCAGAGTGCGGCTCGTCCGTGTGGCAGTGTTCGCAGCTGTTCTTCGCGAGGTCGAGTTCATTCATCTCATCACGGGCGACCAGCGCGGGATCCGGGCGGCTGAATGCGATCTTGTGCGCATCGGTCACGTGACAGCTGCTGCAGGTCAGTCCGCGGTCGTAATGCAGGTCGTCGACCAGGTAGTCGAGTCCGCGCTTGAAGGTGTATCCACCGCCGTTGTAACTGTGACAGCGGCTGCAGGCTTCTGCCGACGGCACCGTGGTGATGCTCGCGCTCGTCACTTTCAGATCGTCACCGGAGGGATAGGGCAGCACCTTTTTTCCCTCGCTGTTGGTATAGGAGAGACGCTTGCCGGCCGCGTTGATGTTCACGCCATTCACTTTATATGTGCTCGAGTGGCACAGCAGGCAGTCGATGCGCTTCCACGCTTCTTCCGGTGCGGCTGCGCCCTGGTCGGGATTCATGGATGCGTCACTGATGTGACAGCGGGAACATCCGCCGGGGACCGTGCCGTCAAAAAAGTTGCCGAGCCAGTTGATGGATACGACCGAGCCCGGGAGTCCGCAGTAGCGCGTCCATTTCCCGTTTTCCTCGTCGATCAGGTGCTTGCCGTTGGAATCATACACGTCCTTGCCCCAGCCTTTGAACTTGTAGTGCACGGTCTGCATGATTTCCATCGCCTTGGCCTTGGCGTCGAATTTCACAGCACCGCTGTGGCAGGTGTAACAACTCTCCGCGCCGTTATACGACGAGAGCTCCGGATGCTGCGCCAGCAGGGAACCTGCGGCGAAAAGCATGACGGCGGTCAGTACTGCAGGGTAAAAAATCTTCATAGCTGAATATCCTTTTCGGGGTGCGAGGTATATGGTGGTCGATCTGTGATGTCCGTAATAGTTGCTAGTAGCAAGCAATGTGTTTGAAGAAAGGCCGTCCGAGACGGCGGGAATGCAACTGACGTACTGCGTTAATAGTTGCTGGTATCAAAATATATTGCTATAAACGAAAAGTCAAGACTATCCGATCGGAAAACCGGAAAAAACTGTGTTTGTGACTCACGCCTGCATTTCGGGGCAGCTGTTGGTCACGAAACCGCTTCGTGGGCGTCCATGACCACGGGTGTTCGCGGAGGCCGAGCGCGAGTTGCGCAGCACAGGGTCACTTGCATTCTGTGCATGATTTGTCGAGGTTTGTACACCCTCTCCAACGTAACTGCCGGAGCATTTGGCGCAAGCGGCGACCGTCCGTGCATTCCATCCGGGATGGTATTGCCACGGTGAGTGGTGGCAGGGCACGCGCGACGACAACGACCTGAATCCTGACCAGGAGGGATACGCATGACACAAGAGCTGTTTTCAGAGACGACCGTCCAGGAGCATTACGACAGGACGGTCGCGCAGCAGTCCGAACGGCGCGTATTCAATATCCCCGAGGAGGACCTCTGTGCGAAAACGGTCAAGCAGCATGTCGACAGCATCATTACGATGTACTGTCCGGGGCGTCTGCTGCTCGACCCCGAGGTGTACACAGCGGCACCGGAAGCGGCCGGTGGAGATGCGTTCCGCCTGCGGCGCTGGATGGAATTCACCGGCTCGGTGCGCCTGCTGCGCCTGCGGCCCAGGCAGCGGTATTCCAATGCTCCGCGCGTCGACAGAATTCTGCCGGCGTCGGCGGGCAAGGCCGGCCAGCTCGTCATCGAGCGCACCGTACGTGTCCGCGAAGAAATGCAGGAGACGGAAAAGTATATCGCCAGGCAGTTCGAGATGATTCGCGAGTACGTCGACTGGGTGAACACTGATCTCGAGTATTACGAGCAGTCGACACGGAACTGGCTCTGGTCGCTGATCGAATCGAAACGGCGACGGCTGTGTCCGGACGCAGCGCACAGCAGCGGCGATTAAGGACCGCTTTTTCTCGACGAAAGCGACCGGGGAGGATCTTTCTCATGACCATTGCGGGGGAGCGGGGCAGAACCTTTCAACCTTTTAACCTTGGGTTCATTGATTCTTAGGGAGAGAGATCATATTGTGAGATGTGTTTACCATTGCAGGTAGTATGCCGCTGCAGGTATGGATGTCTACCGGATAACAGACTGAGGTCACTCCACCGATGATTTCCCAACTCCATGCTGGGTATGTGCTCCCGGGCGTGCGCGCTGCGCTCGTGGATTCGAAGATGGTGACGGAGCAGACGCTCCGCAGCCTGCTTCGCGGATGGTCGTGCTTCGACATCGAGACGGAGACCGACCTTGTCGGCGGAAAAACGGCGGACGATGCGCTGCTGCTGACGGCGGCGAATCTCGTATCCCGCGGACTCCCCACGCTCCCCGGTGTGGAA
>CAJXSA010000216.1 GCA_913060595.1 uncultured Ignavibacteria bacterium | reverse complement strand
TAAGAAAAGTCATCGACTTCATATAAAACGTAGGCTATTTCTCGTAGATAGCGGCTGGAATTCATCGGGTTCTCGTTGAGAGCATTTCGATCTATTTGCAATACGCGTAAATATATTCTGGAGGGAAAATATCATGCGTAAGCACCTAGTAATCAACCTTATCATTGTAGTCACCATGCTTGTGGGTGGCGCGGCGTCCGTGTTCGCACAGGGCGGCGAAGAAAATGGCCCGATCGTGCAGGCCATCATCGACCGTCCCCGCGACGGCGCACTGCCGAACGCCCTGCGCTATGCGCTGTACACGGGACGACGCCTTTTCGTCGACGATCAGATTCTCGTCCAGGATCACGCCAGCCTCCTGCGCAACACGAACATCCATACCAACGGCCATCTCGGCGTGCGACGCAGCGGCATCGTCCAGGGCTTCGGAACGTATTCCGGCGGGCTGAGCGGCGAAGTGGCATCGGTCTCCACCATTTTCCTGCCCAATCGCAACGAAGGCGGCAGCGGTGTGTACCGTCATCCCAGCATCGAAATGCCCGTGCTCAATCCCCAGGACTGGCAGCGCATGGCCACACGCACATACGCGTCCAGCACGACGCTGCGCGGCGACATCAACCTCGGCATAAAGGATGATCCCGGGATCTGGCTCATTCGCGGCCACTGCAATCTCCGCGCCAACATCCGCGGAAACGGCATTCTTTTCGTCGAAGGCGACCTTCGTCTGTACGGCGATGAAGCGCGCTACCTGCTGCGGGAAGAGAACGAACACCTCATGATCGTCGTGCGCGGCAACGTGTTCGCCGAAAACGCCAAGATCAACGCGAACGTTATCTGCGGCGGCGGATTCTTCGGCAGCGGCAATGTGATTCTCATCGGCAGCCTTGTCTCGCACGAGGATGTGCAGAATATCGGCTCCATGGACATCTACTACAGGCCCGTGTCTCAGGAACTCGCATCCCTCGTCTGGGAAACGGGCGCACAGCCGCCGCGCATCGCGATGTTCTTCGAATAACCGCAGCATAATCCACCGCTGTGCACACGCCCTCCAGGCACTCGGCCGGAGGGCGTGTTCGTTGTATCCCGTGCAATCATTTTCCCCGCCGGCATGTTGTACTGTCTGAGAAAACACACGCGGAGAAAACTTGGCCAATATCTTACTGCTCGGCGCCACCGGCTACATCGGCGGACGCCTGCTGCCCCGACTGCTGCAGCGGGGACATTCGGTGCGCTGCCTCGTGCGCAGTCCGCAGAAAATTCCCTCTCGCATCGCGGACGCCGCAGACATCCTCGCCGGCGATATTCTCGATGCGGAAACGCTGCCCGCGGCGTTCGAGAACATCGACACCGTCGTGTACCTGGTGCATTCGATGTCCGGCACCGGGGAGGACTTCGAGCAACGCGACCGCATCGGTGCGGAGAACGTCGCACGCGCAGCCCATGACGCCGGCGTGCGTCGCATCATGTACCTCGGGGGACTGGGCACGCGGGACAGCGGGCAGACAAAGCATCTGCGCAGCCGCCACGAAGTGGGCGACATACTCCGCAGCTCGGGCATTCCCGTGACGGAGTTCCGCGCTGCTGTCATCGTGGGTTCCGGCAGCGCGTCATTCGAGATGATGCATCACCTCGTCAACCGTCTGCCCGTCATGATTACTCCCCGCTGGGTGAACGTGCGCACACAGCCGCTCGCCATCGCCGATCTGCTCACCTACCTGCTCGAGGGCGTCGAACGCGACGAAACCGCAGGCACGGTGATCGATATCGGCGGGCCGGAGGTGCTGACGTACCGGGAAATGATGCTCACGGTCGCACGCGTGCTGGGACTGCGGCGTTTCGTTCTCCCCGTCCCCGTGCTCACGCCCCGTCTGTCATCGTACTGGGTGAATCTCGTCACCCCCATTCCCTTTCTCCTCGCCCGCTCCCTGATCGAAAGCGTGCGGTCGGAGACCGTGGTCGAAAATGACGCCGCGTCCCGCCTGTTTTCGGTTCAGCCCATGCCCTTTGAAGACGCCGTCCGGCGCGCACTGCGAAAACTGCAGTCCTACGACGTCGAAACCACGTGGACGTCCGCCGGGTCGCCGCCCGCTCCCCAGCCTCTGGATCCGTCACATCTGCGCAGTGACGTGCAGACCGTCGAATGTGCGGCTCCTGCCGACCGCCTGTTCTCGGTCGTCTCCGGCATCGGCGGGGACAACGGATGGTACTATGCCAATGCGCTCTGGAGGCTTCGCGGCTTCGTCGACAAGCAGCTGGGCGGCGTGGGCCTGCGCCGCGGCCGACGGCATCCACAGGAGCTGCATCCGGGTGAAGCGCTGGATTTCTGGCGCGTCGAGGAAATCGAGCCCGGCGCGCGCCTGCTTCTCCGCGCCGAGATGCGGGTATGGGGACGCGCATGGCTGGAATTCCGTGTCGAACAGCGCCCGGATGGTGGATCACGCCTGATCCAGACCGCACACTACTACCCCCGCGGCGTGATCGGTCTGCTCTACTGGTACGGCATTTTCCCCGCGCACGTCCTGGTATTCCGCGGTATGGCGCGCGCCATCGTACGGCGCGCGGAAGCGCTCCGGCCTTAGTTCCGGCGGCACGGCCTGCACTTTCACACGGCGGATCCTGTGCGGAAATCCCAGCCGTCATGGCAGATGTCGTTGATCTCATCGATCAGACGCTGCATCTCCAGATCATCGGAAAACAGGTTGACGTCTTCATGCGGCCAGGCGCTCTCTTCCCCCGGACGTTCCCGCTGCGCGTACACTTCCTCTATCTCATCGAGCGCCAGCTGAAGATTCAGATCGATATGCTCGTTGAGGTTTTCCCCGCTGATCTCCGCACGCGCGCCCGTGGGAATCCTGTCGTGAATGACACGTCCGAACATCGTCAGCGCGGCACCGACCTGCTCGCGGGCAAAGCGCTGGCGCCGCCGGTGGTAGGCGAGCATGCGTGCGTAGCTGCGCACCGGCGCCCTGTTCTTCGTTCGAATCGCCGTAATGAGTATTTCGAAAAACAGCGTACAGAAGGTATTCAGCGTCTCGTCGGTCATCCGCTCGTAGTCTCCGAGGGCGGCCAGCTGCTGCGCGTCGCGGATTCGCGCGACGACATCGGCGAGCACATCCTCACGCATGTGCAGCAGACGCGTGTAGAGCACGAGATTCGGACGCATCGCCACATGCAGCAGCGCCGCCTCGTTGCGCTGCCGCCACAGTTCAGGGTGACTTTTCATGTTCTCGACCATGATCAGCATGCGACGCAGGATGTCATAGCGCGGCGTGGGTCTCCACCGCAGGAGTTCCTGCGTCCGTGAGGCATCGACGCGCAATTCGCGATCGACGTAACGCAGCATCCAGGGACGCTCAAACACCGGCGCGCGCATCAGGCCGGCGATCGCCTGCCTGAGCGCAACTCCCAGGTACGCGGGAATACGCGGGATGCGAAACGCACGATGCGCCTTTCCGTACAGGCACGTCGTGGCCGTCTGGAACATGTCCGCATGCGAGGTCACGTGATTGGGACTGGCGTTGTACGTCCCGCAGCGGGGAAGATGCTCCCCCTCTTCGATCAGGCGCAGGAGCAGCGTGACCAGGTCCCTTATGTGGAGATAGGGCACGGCGCTTTTCCCCTTTCCTCCAAGGATGCGCGCGTTCCATGCCCGCGACAGCCAGGTGGAGAGGAAGGCGTACACGGGAGGATACTCACACCAGTCGCTGTAAATCGCCGCGAAGCGCACGATGCTCCTGCGCATTTCCCCGCCGAACCCGCGAAGAATGGCTTCCGCCTCACGCTTGCTGCGCGCGTAGGGAAAATCCGCGTCCGGCGCTGTGTCCTCGGTGATCACATCGTCCGCCTCCGGGAAGCGGCAGGCCGCGAGCGAACTGCTGAATATGAAATGGGAAACGCCCACGGCCTCCGCCAGCGCCAGGACGTTTCTCGTCCCCTGCACGTTCGTGCGGCTGTACTCTTGATGATCCTGATACGAGAAATCGTAGTATCCCGCGAGATGCAGCAGCACCGACGCGCCGCCGTGCTGCTGAATGCAGCGCGACACCTCCAGCAGCGCTTCACGGTCTCCGATATCGACCTGCGTCCAGCGGAGATCCGGGCGACGCGCGACGCCGGCCTCGAACTGTGACCGGCGCGCGATGCAGAAAAGACGGAAGCGGCCGTCGGCCTCCTCGAGAAAATGCCTGCCGACAAAACCCGACGCGCCGGTGACGATGATCCCGGGCAGCGCGGTGTTCATTTCATCCCGTGACATGTGTCCTCCCTTCCTCGCGTTTCAGGAACGCGAGGAGACTTGCCATGCCACCGTCAACCATGCCCGAAAGAAGCACGAGCCAGATCGGTGACACGAAAATGTAGTACGCGAGCAGAAATACCGCCGCCGATGCCTTGACGAACACGATGAATCCCGATGCTGCCATCCAGAGGGGACGGCGCACGGCCGCCGCGGCATAGAGCGCGGCCATGAGAATGTGAAAAACACCTCCCTGCGCTGGGAAGAATGTCTCAACCGGCAGCGTGAATCCACCCCAGCGCAGAAGCACTGCGGGCTGCAGAAGCAGAAGGACTCCCGTGAGAAATGAATGCAGTGCCGTTCCCCAGAGAACGGGGATCAGCCAGCGCGCGCGAGATTGCACCGTCACTTCTTCCTGACTCCATCTCCTCCGCCTGCAGCCAGTTGCCCGGTGGCACGGTCCCGCAACCGCCCGGCTGTCCCCCCGGGTGACGCACAACGGAAAATACGAAATAATACCCGATAATGCATTCTTTATTTCATGGTATGCGGCACTTGACATTTAATGAATGATCATTTATTTTAGAATTCATGAGACACAAAGACGAACACAAACAGAAGGCTATCATCGACGCGACGGTAAAGCTGGTCAACGAAACCGGCTTTGCAGCGGCCTCGGTGGCGAAAATCGCGCGTGAAGCAGGGGTTTCACCCGCGACGCTGTACGTGTACTATAAAAACAAGGAGGACCTGCTCGTCTCCACCTATGTCGAAATCAAGCGGAAATTCGGCGTTGCGGTCACGCGGGAATACGACCCCACCCTGCCGATCCGCGACAAGCTCGCCCGTTTCTGGCGCAACGCGTTCGTTGCGATACAGGAAGAGCAGGCGCTGTTCCAGTTTTCCGAGCAGTTCGCCAGGACCCCGTATGCGGATCTCGTTCCTCCAGAGGTCATGGAAGAGTATTTCGGACCGATCTTCGACACCCTGCGCGAGGGCATCCGGCAGAAAATCATCAAGGATCTCCCCATCGAGATTCTCAGCGTCTTCATGTTTCAGCCGGTCATGCAGCTCGCCAATCCCAAGATCTGTGCGGCATTCGGCAAGGAACCCGGCGACGTGGATCTTGCGTTTACCCTGGCATGGGACGCCATAAAACTCTGATTTTTTTTGTCCCATTTAATAAATGATTATTCGTTTATAATATAGATTGAAATGGAGAAGAACGATATGAAAACAGCACAGTGGAACGGCAGCGACATTGGGGATCTTGCCGGACACACAGCGATCGTCACGGGTGCCAGCAGCGGCATCGGCTATGAAACAGCACGCATGCTGGCCCTGAAGGGAGCACACGTAATCATCGCCGTGCGCAACCTCCGCAAGGGACTGGCCGCCGCAGGGAAAATCCGTGGGGAGAAGGAAAGCACCGACGTGGACGTGATGGAACTCGACCTGGCGCATCTTGCGTCCGTTGAAAAATTCGCGCAGGCGGTCACGGACAGGGTGCATCGGCTCGACCTCCTGATCAACAACGCGGGTGTCATGATTCCGCCCTACGGGAAAACCGCTGACGGTTTCGAACTGCAGATGGGCACCAATCATCTCGGTCATTACGCCCTCACCGGACATCTGCTGCCGCTGATCCTCACCACCCCGGGATCGCGCGTGGTCAACGTGTCGAGCATGGCGCATCGCATGGGCAAACTGGATTTCAACGATCTCCACTGGGATGACCGTTCATACAACGCACGACGTGCCTACGGCGACAGCAAACTCGCCAACCTGTATTTCACCATGGAACTCGGGCGACGGCTCGACGCCGCCGGGGCCGACGTCATCTCGACCGCTTCGCACCCGGGATGGACGGCGACGGACCTGATGCGTCACTCCCCCCTGTTCGCGTTCTCGAGTCGCTTCCTCGCGCAAACACCCTGGATGGGTGCCCTGCCCACGCTGCGTGCGGCGCTGGATGCTGAAGCGGCGAACGGCGCGTTCTACGGGCCCGACGGTTTCATGGAGATGCGAGGCTGGCCGGTGCGTATCGACCCGAATGCGCGCGCGCAGGACAGTGCCATCGCGGCCCAGCTGTGGGAATTCTCCCGCACGCTGACCGGCGTTGACATCGACGCAATGCTTCAGAAACAAGGCTCCGTGAATTCTGTAAAGGAAATGGCATGACGTTCGGAATAATCGCAGCACTCATCATCAGCGTGGTGACCTACATGCACACGGCAGAACAGTTCGGCGCCTCCCCCGAAGGCGACCATCTCACGCGGATCGCGTCCTCGCCGCAGTATCATGACGGCCGCTTCCGGAACGCCGGCAACGTGGAAATGCAGATGACGCTCCGCGGCGGACTCGAGTCCATGTACGAGTTCATCACTGCAAAAAACACGAGTCCCTCACAGCCGCTGCCGACCGCATTTCCGCGCGACTGGAACACTGCCGCCCTTCCCGACGGCGCGTACGCAGTTACCTGGTTCGGCCACTCTGCGGTCATGCTGGAACTGGAAGGCACGCGCTTGCTCCTCCACCCGATGCTGGGACCGGC
>CAJXSA010000215.1 GCA_913060595.1 uncultured Ignavibacteria bacterium | reverse complement strand
GTTGATGATGAATTCGCCGTCTTCCCGCTTGTAATTCTGCAGGTCGAAAGCGCTGCGCTGCTGTTCGGTACGGTCGCCGCCCAGCTCACTGCCGAAGAGTATGCGGTTGTCGCCTTCTTTCGACGCCGTGGCCACGCTGTCCTCGCCTGCCTGCTGATGCCCGAGCTGAATGACCACGTCTTCTGCTATCTCCACCGATTCGTCCGTCCTGTCAGGGACATCGACGACGCCCGCGGCGCTCGCCAGGGAGCCGCCGTCGAGACCAGCGCTGCGGTCGCGCATGCGCCGTTCTAGGTACACGGTGGGCTGAAGATCGTTGATCGGTTCCCGCTCGAACGGTGACTTGAGCATGAAGATGTCGAAGCCCGCCTCGTGCATCGAGGAGAACGCCAGCTTCTTGCCATCCGCCGTCAGCGACATCTGGTAAATACCCGAGATGGAATTGGTGACGGGATACTCCCGTCCGCTCTCGAATTCGTGGATGTACAGGTTATTGATGCCGTTGCGGTCGGCAATGAAGAGCATTGCATCCCCATCAGGGGAGATCAGCGGGTACGACTCCTCCGCCTCCGGGGTGTCGGTCAGACGCGTGACCTCACCGGTGGCCGCATCCACGCGGTACAGGTCCATCTGCGAGTAGTCATGGGTGAAGATATCGAAGTCTTCGGGAATGTCGTCACCCCGCAGATAGCCCTTGCGGTCGGAGGAGAAATAAACGTATCGGCTGTCCGGCGACCAGGCGGGTTCCGCATCGGTGAACACATCGTCGGTCAGATTGCGCGTTGTTTTTTCCTTGAGGTCGTACACCCAGATATCGCTTTGCGTGGTGGTGTTGCCCACATAGGCGATGCTCTTGCCGTCGGGAGACCACTGCACGGAAAAAATGCCGTCTTTCGTCACTGGAAGGGCCTCGTACTCACCGGTCTCCACGTCGATGATGCTGATCGCGTCGTTGGCGCCCGCCTTTGAGGAAAGCGCCAGGAAACGGCCGTCCGGCGACCACGAGAGTCCGGGTGTGAGCAGATGCAGCTCTTCGAAATCGTTGGTGTTGTTTCCTTCGATGAGCTTGCGAATGCCGGTGCCGTCGATAGCGGACATGACATACACCGAGAAATAGTCATCCCTGTTGCTGATGAAGGCGATGCGGTCACCGCTGGGTGAAATCGCGGGACTGGTGTTGTAAAAGGCGCCGGATTCATTATGATCGGTCAGGCGCTTCGCATACTCTCCGGGTGATTCGCGTATCGCGACATCCGGGTAGTAGAGTTTTTTCTGTTCTTTCATCCAGCGCTCGGACAGCTCCTTCAGGTCCAGTCCGATGGCCTTTTTCAGTCCCCTGTCCACGCTGCGCGCGGTCCGGATCGCATTGAGCACTTCGCTGACCTTCCGCTGACCGTACTTCTCCGCGATATACCACCACACGGACTGTCCACCGCGATAGGCGAAATACCCGCCGAGATACGGAATCGGAGGCAAATAATTGCTCGTTGACGCGTCACGAATGAACATGTCGGAGTCCGTGTCCCACCCGCCGAGCGATTCGTACTCGGCAAGGCCCTCATTCATCCAGAGGGGCAGCACCAGCTGAATGCGGTTCGTCACCGCCGCCTGGAAAGATCCCCCGTAAAACATTTCATTGATAACCGCGTGCACCAGCTCGTGATGGATGACATGGCGAAACTGGGCATACGAACCCTCGAACGGAACGACGACGCGATTCTTGAAGAGCTCCGTCACACCGCCGATGCCCTCCTCGAGATACATTCCGATAACGTTCGTCTGCTGAAAATCGTTGTGCGAATTGTATACGATGAAGGGGATGCGGTTTGAGATCTTGAATCCCAGCGTCTTCTGCACACTCTGCAGCGCTTCTTCCGCGGCGCGCGCGGTGAAGGCAGCGAGTTCATACCCATCGTTCGCGTAATACACATCGAAATGCTGCGACTGAATGTAGTACCATTCAAAATCCGTGTATTGCACCTTGTTCTTGCCGAAATACTGCGCCGGGGACTCCGGTGCGAGAAACGGAAGGAGGAGGAGGACGAGGGCGAAATGGAGCAGACGGGAAGGCATCATGGAAACTGCCGGTAAATATTGAAAGCGTATCTGTTGTTTTCTCCGGACTATAATAGTGCCGGAATCGGGGCCAGTCAAGCCAATTTCAGTGCGTGGACGAGGGACGCCCATCCCTTTGACACCGTTTTCGTATATTGCGTTACTTTTCCAAACCACTTACTGCATTCGCATGCGCATCTTCATCACTCTTCTCGCACTGGGTATTGCTATGACAGCCTGTTCCACACAGCAGGAATGCGACATCATTTTTCACAACGCACGCTTCCACACCATGGACGGCGACCTGACCGTCACCGAGGCAATGGCCGTGCGCGACGGAAAAATCGTCGCGCTCGGCACGCGCGAGGACCTGGAAAGCGCGTGGCACGCAGCCGCACATGTGGATCTCGGCGGTGCGATGGTATTCCCGGGCTTTATCGACGCGCACGCCCATCTGTATGGCCTCGGCGAGGAAACGGTGACCATGCAGCTCCTCGGTACGGAGTCCGTCGCGGCCGTTCAATCCATGCTGCGTGCGCATCTCCGCGATCATGACGGCGCGGATTGGATTCGGGGCCGGGGATGGGATCAGAACGACTGGGCCGAGCAGCAATTCCCTAACAAGGAAGACCTGGATGCCGTTACCACGGAGCATCCCGTCTTTTTCAGCCGCGTCGACGGTCATGCCGGCTGGGTGAACTCCCGCGCACTGGAGATCTGCGGCATCACACGGGAGACCCCGGATCCGGAGGGGGGCCGCATCCTCCGCGACGCGTCCGGCCAGCCCACGGGCATTCTGCTCGACAACGCCATGGAGCTCGTGCGCAGCCATATCCCGCAGCCGGGAGACGCTGAGCGCCGCGACGCCTACCGCGCCGCAGTCGCCCGCTGCCTCGCAACCGGCATGACAGGCATGCATGACATGGGGCTCGACAGTGAAGACATCGCGGCACTGCAGGGCCTCATCGAGGAGGGACTCTTCCCCTTTCGCATCGCAGGGTATGTCGACGGCCGAGGCGACACATGGGAAGCGCACTTGAAGAAAGGGCGCTACTCGGTTGGCAAACAACAGCTTACCGTCGCCGGCCTCAAGTTGTACGCAGATGGGGCGCTCGGATCCCGCGGCGCCTGGCTGCTCTCCCCGTACCACGACGATCCCGGCAACAGCGGCATTCCCATCATCGCGGAAGACACGATCGCGTACGAGGCGGAACGAGCGCTTCAGGCGGGTCTGCAGGTCTGCGTGCATGCCATCGGTGATGCCGCCGTGCGCACGGTGCTCGACGCATACGAACGTGCGCTCGCCACGGTGCCAGAGGCTGATTATCCCCTGCGCGTTGAGCACGCACAGGTGATCGATCCCGCCGACATCCCGCGTTTCGCCGCGCTGGGCGTCCTGCCTTCCATGCAGCCGACACACTGCACGAGCGATATGTACTGGGCGGAAATCCGTCTCGGCGCCGATCGGATGCGCGGCGCCTATGCCTGGCGATCTCTGATTGAAGGCGGCAGCATTGTTCCGGGCGGAAGCGATTTTCCGGTCGAACGTCCTGATCCCCTTGCGGGGATATACGCGGCTGCATTCCGCATGGATGCCGATGGACGTCCCTCCTCCCCGGAGGACATTGCAGATGCGTTCACGATCGACACGGCCGAGCCCGTTCGAAATTCGCGCTGGGAAAACGGATGGTACGCCGACGAACGCATGTCGCGCGTCGAAGCCGTTCGCGCATTCACGACATGGGCCGCCGCCGCTGCCGGACTGCAGGAGAGCATGGGATCTCTGGAAGCCGGCAAATGGGCAGATTTCACCGTGCTCAGCCAGGATATCCTGAGCGTGCCGCGTGAGCGCTTCCTTGAAACACGCGTTCTCGCCACCTATGTCGGCGGAGTCGCGGAATACCGGGCTGCGGCAAACTGATTTTACCACGGCGATGAAACAAACGGCCGCTGCGCGGTGTACCATAGCATGTCCCGGGGCAATTCCCCTGCTCCGGGGTATCATTTGCACGCCTATCTTTCGTATCTTTCGTGTTTCGCAGTTTTTCACCCGTACAACACATCTGTCAGAATGAAAAGACTCGTTTTTATCCTCTTTGCCGCTGCCATGCTGGCGCAGAGTGCCTTTTCCCAGGACTATCTTCTGCGCTACGATCCCGCTCCCGGCAGCTACACGTTCAAGCAGCTGGAGGAAACGACGGCCATGGCGCAGAGCAACGACGGACGCACCATGGAAATCAACAGGAAAACGACCCGGTACATTACCACAGCGGTTGAAACCGTTGACGACGACGGCATTACCTATGTCAGCACGCAGGACACCGCCATCGTGGAAGAAAGCACGGCAGATCCGCGCATTCAGAGGCAGAATCTCGTCGTGCAGAACATTCTGACAGGCAAGCCGGTGCGTGTCCGCCAGTCCCTCACAGGCGTAACGCTCGAGAGCACAGCGCTCGTCCCGCTGGAAACCCGTCGCGTGCTCGGTCCCTCTGCAAGCGATGCCATGTTCACCCCGCGGGCCGTCATCCTTCCCGTCCTGCCTGACCGTTCACTGGAAGTGGGGTCACGCTGGACAGAGAAGCATGCGGACACCCTTCGTCCCACGAAGTCACACCCGCAGTACGGCACCGGCAACGGCATACGGTACCTTCAGAGCAGCACCGAGTATGAAGTGGCCGGACTGGAAACCGTGGAAGACATCGCGTGCATCCGCCTGACCTGGAAGGGATTGGCAGGCATGGAAGAAAAAGTGCTGTACGGCAATCTCGAGGAATACACCGAAGAACAGACACGAAGCAGCGGAGAGATGCTCGTAGAAATCGAGAGCGGACTGCCGCGCCGTGTCGACGCGTATTCGGATAAGGAAGCGACGCGAGCGCTTTTCGGCGCGCAGTCGAGCGTCATTCCCTCTTCGATCAGCACGCATACCGTCCTGGAGCTCATTTCTCACTAACGATACCCGGAGTAATTCATGCGCAATCTCATTTTCCTTTTCGCACTTCTCGTCCTCGCACTGCCCGCACAGGCGCAGGACGCGCTTTACGGCTACGAAAAGGGCACAGAGTACAAGTACCTCATCGAACAGACCGGCCTGCAGATTCAGGAAGTGCAGGGACAGTCCCGCACCAGCAACCGTGAGATCACCATCAGCACCGTGCTGACCGTGGAAGAGAAGCTGGACGCCGGACATCAGAAAATGAAGATGCTGGTTGACAACGCCCTCGCCATCATCGAGGGACCGCAGGAGACACAGACGCTCGGCCCCGACGCGGCAGGAAAGTCCGTCATCTTCGAACTCGATGCCAAGGGTGACATCGTGGACGTCGACAGCAGCGTGATGGATCTCGAACCGGAGACGCGCGGCATCGTCATGGCCAGCACCAACATTTTCCCCTCCTTCGACGCCAGCGAACTCACCGTGGGCAACGAGTGGGAAAGCACGGAAATCGACACGGCCGGTGACGGCGAAACGGAAATCATCACAGAAACCGAGCGGACCTACACGGTGAAGGGTGAAAAGGAAATCAACGGGCACAACTGTCTAGAGATTCACATCACCTCTGAAGCGGACATCGAAGGGAAGCAGGTCATGGGCGATCAGGAAATCATGGTCAGCGGAACCCGCGAGGGAACGACCAAGGTGTTCTACTCCCCTGACGAACGCATTCTCGTCAAAATCGAGGCGGACATCAACACCGACCAGACCCTGCTGGTAACCTCGAACAACATGCGTGTCGCGATCACCGGAAATCAAAGTGTGAAGGTGGAACTCGTCTCGCCCTGACGAGCCTTTTTCGCAGAACATTTCGCGCACTGCTGCGTATACGACTGAGAGTCAAACAATCATCAGCATTGGTGTGAACGATGAAACGACAGTTCCCGAAATCTTGCGTCCTGCTCCTCCTGCTGCTGCTTCCGGTTTTCCCGCAGCTATTGCGTGCGCAGGTTGATCCGGCAGCAGAGGACAGTCTCCGTGCCGTGGAGGAAATACAGCTCGAGCAGAAACGCCTCACGCAGGAGCTCGACCGGTTGAAGGCGGAGCTGACGCGGTTGAAGAATACCACCGACAGCCAGGAACGTGACGACGGCATCGCCGATATCGAACGACGCATCGCGGACGTGGAGACGCGTCTTCAGGCGCTCGAGCGAAGTGTCGGCGTGGCTCCCGGCGACGACGCCTGGAAAGACGATGAGAACTGGGAGGAATGGGAAGACGATGACGTCTGGGAGGACGACAGCAGCTGGGAAGACGGTGACGACGAATGGTCCTGGTGGCAGAACGACGACGACAGCGATGAGCAGTACGACCTCGAAGAAAATTTCTTCAAGAAGTACCCGGGAAATTTCCCCTGGCTGTTCCCGATGACCTCGCGTCTGCACGAAAGCTTCCTGCGTTATAATCGCGTGGAGGGGCTGTACATCGGGATCGCGCAGCCGAAACGTCTCTACTGGCACAGTCAGCCCTGGCTGGTGAGTACCGCATCCCTCGGATACGGCTTTGCCAACCACACATGGCGATACAGTCTCGGGCTGTACGTCCCGATCTATCTCGACGGCCAGATCATAGAAATCGGTGCGAAAGGCTACAGCTTCACCGACTCGAAGGACCAGTGGAGCTTCGATCGCGACGAGAACACGCTGACGTCCATCGTTGCGCGTGAAGATTTCCTCGATTACTTCGAGCGCGAGGGTTTCACGGTTTCCGCCGCCTGGTATTACCGCGGCGAATCCGATCTGAATGCCCGCGCCAGCGTCGGATACGTGCATGAC